>NZ_JBWQXL010000063.1:0-33263 GCF_056620565.1 Nostoc sp. LEGE 12454 | reverse complement strand
CCTCTGCCCCCCTGCCCCCCTGCCTTCCCCCCTCCAACCAGGCGGATACGACGCTGCGATCGCCCCAGCAACCCTGGCGGCAGAGCAACCCGGATTACTTGAATCAGCGGCGTATAGTAATATGCAGCAACTCGGTTGAGTAATTCCCAATAAGCACTTGGGAAAAATCCAACGCTGACTATATCTTCTACTTCCCGGATTTTTTCTGGTGGTAAATCGATATTCGGTTGTGCCAGTAATCGAATCGCGATCGCTCCTAATTGTTGCGCCCCAAATGGGACACTCAAAATATCCCCTGGTTTTATTTCTAACTGGGTTGGCAATCGATAAGTAAATAGTCCTGTACTTCCTGGACAGTCTACCAATACTTCAACCCACCGATTAACAGTTTCACCCGACTTATATGATTCACTCGGTTCACTCACCACTAAAGGAGATAAATTTATGTCATTAATATACATACTTGCTGATTTTATAATTAATTAAATATTTTCCTCACATAGCTGGTCAAAATCAACCTAGCTAACTAAACTTTAGTTTTTTGCTTTCTTAAATTTAAATAGTATTTCTCAATACTGTTATTCTTCATAATACTTGATAATTTTCCTCTTATGTAATCTACTAGACAAATTCGTATCAACTATATATGCAATAAATATTTGGTGCCCACTATACAAATAAAAGCATGTCGGCTATTGCTGCAACAGTTGCTCTATCTACTAAATATGGAGTAGCCTTTTTCCGCCTATCGGTAGATATTCAACCCTTTCTGTATATGAGATGCTTTTATACAAAGTAAGATCGTATCAAAATTAAACTGCTAGTCTTGTAATTTGTATCATATAGGTAACTTGAAATCAAATCAGCAATGGGTAAACCCATTAGTAGGTCTTCCTTTTATACAGTGGTCTCCAGCTGCCTAAAACATTATAAATATTTAGAAAAATATATGAAAGTTTAAGAAATTTGGATGGGTAGCTGGAATTTTTATATTTGTTAAGGTTGAGAAAGTTTGAGGGGGTTTGACATATTTGATAATTCAGAAAAAAATGAAGAATATATCTGTTGGGAATCTAAGAAAAAAGTTTTGCTGGGTGCTAAGGTAAGTTTCGTTATAGGTTGTATATAACTGTAACCTATAGGTACTAGGTAGATGCCGATTTTTATTTCTATAAACAAATTAGCATCAGCCTATATTTCGCTATTCTTTACGGGTGCATCGTCCATTAGGGAAAACTACCAAGCCTCAAACGAGTAGGTGTAAATAAATTATGTACCAAACAAAGCAACAATCCCTAAAGGAAAATATGAATATTGTTGAATTGGGAAAGATGGAAATACTGGAGAATGCTGCTGATATCGAAGAACCATCACTCGATACTTTAAATGCAGTGGCAGAAGAAGAATCTCCAATTGTAGTAGAAAATCTGGAATCAGACGAACGCGATGGCGATGACATGGCGGCGGCTCGTCCTTCGGGATACAACAAAACCGAACATGATGATGCTGTCGGCGCATTTTTTAAAGAAATGGCGCGTTATCCGCTTTTAAAAGCTGATGAAGAAGTAGAATTAGCGCGGCGAGTCAGGTTTCTAGAGGAATTTAGAGAAATACAAGCGGCTTTAGAGTTAAAACTGGAACATGAAGCCAGCAAACTAGAAGTGGCTTCCGAGTTAGGAATGACGGAAAAGCAACTAGAAAATCGCTTGTATCAAGGGAGAGTAGCGAAACGCAAAATGATTCGCTCGAACTTGAGATTGGTAGTTTCTATTGCCAAGCGATATTTGAATCGGGGAGTGCCTTTTCTGGATTTAATTCAGGAAGGAGCAATGGGTTTAAATCGCGCTACAGAAAAGTTTGATCCCGATAAAGGATATAAGTTTTCTACTTACGCCTATTGGTGGATTAGACAAGCAATTACCAGAGCGATCGCTAACGATGCGCGAACAATTCGGCTACCGATTCATATTGTTGAAAAGCTGAACAAGCTAAAAAAAGCCCAACGAGAACTCAAACAAAAACTCTGTCGTAATCCTACTGAAGGTGAAATGGCAGAATATTTGGAGATTAGCGTGCAACAACTACGTCAGCTACAACAGCTACGGCGACAAGCACTTTCTCTCAACCACCGCGTCGGTAAAGAAGAAGACACGGAATTGATGGATTTGCTAGAAGATGAAGATAACTTGTCTCCAGAAGCAAAAATGAATGAAAACATGATGCGTCAGGAGATTTGGGAAGTCTTGGGTGATGTGTTAACTCCACGAGAGAAAGATGTGATTTCTCTGCGTTATGGTTTGACAAGCAGCGAACCCTGCACCTTAGAAGAGGTTGGCAATATGTTCAATCTTTCTCGTGAGCGAGTGCGTCAAATTCAAAGCAAAGCCATGCGGAAATTGCGCCGTCCTCACATAGCCAAACGCTTAAAAGGTTGGTTGATTTAATTACATTGCTCAAGATAGAGATGCAATCTGGAACTTAATTAGCTTTGCAATTCGCAAAAATCGGGCGTTTTGTAGCTTTTTTCGGCTCTTATTTAGTCAATACTCAAAATAAATTGCCCAGTTGCCTATAGACTATGGACTATAAACTATGGACTATAGACTAATGACTTCGGGTAGCAATTTGATTGTGCGTTTTGCCCAAGCAGACGATTGCAGGGTATTGTTTAAATTAATTGAGGGACTTGCAGAATATGAAAAATTATCTCACGCTGTTACTGGCAATGCTTTAGCACTTCAGGAGCATTTATTTGGTTCGCGGAGGTATATAGAGGCAATATTAGCGGAATCTGCTGGTCAAGCTGTTGGTTTTGCGCTATTTTTTCATAATTATTCAACATTTCTGACTAAGCCGGGAATTTATCTGGAAGATTTATTTGTTTTACCAGAGTATCGCAGGCAAGGTATTGGTAAGGCTCTCCTAACTAAAGTAGCTCAGATAGCTGTAGAACGTGATTGTGGGCGATTAGAGTGGAGTGTCTTAGATTGGAATGAGTCAGCCCAAGCATTCTACCGTAGTATGGGAGCATCTATATTAGATGATTGGCGAATTTGTCGCGTCACAGAAGATGCGCTTACTCAGTTAGGGTCTGTTAAATTTTGATCGGGGAAAACTGTCAAGCCTGATTGAGATGCTCTTACCGTGACGCCCTAACCCTAATCATAGAACTTTTCACTTTACTGAATTTAACGGTATAGAGAGGGAAAACTCTGCTCCTTTTCCTAGATCCGATATTACACTTATTCGTCCCCGATGTTTTTCTACAATAGAATAGCTAATCGATAATCCTAAGCCTGTTCCTGTGCCAATAGGTTTTGTTGTGAAAAATGGGTCAAATAAATGCTGCTTTACCTTTTCAGACATACCAGACCCATTATCTGCAATTTGAATGGTTATTGTATCAGCCTCAGTCATTTTGGTACGAATTTCGATGGTGGGGATTTTTGTTTGTGTATGTTCAGTTGTGAATAATGAATCTAATGCATCAATAGCATTGCTAAGAATATTCATAAATACTTGATTTATCTGACTAGCGTGGCAATTTACTTCAGGCAGTTGGGCATATTCCTTAATCACATTAATTGCGGGGCGGTATGTTTTCTCTTCTAGACGGTGCTGTAAAATTAATAAGGTGCTGTCAATACCTTCATGAAGATTGACAGTTTTCATTTCAGCCTCATCCAGGCGCGAGAAATTGCGGAGAGAAAGAACAATCTGGCGGATGCGATCTGCTCCTAATTTCATTGATTGCAGTAATTTTTGGAGGTCAGATTTGAGGAAGTTTAAATCTATACTCTCTAGTTCTTCTTGAATCTCAGCAAATGGTTGAGGATAGTAGTGTTGATAAAGATCGACCAAGTGCAGCAAATTTTGACAATATTCATTGGTATAGGTGACGTTGCCATAGATAAAGTTAATCGGGTTGTTAATTTCGTGGGCGATACCTGCCACCATTTGCCCCAATGAAGACATTTTTTCAGTTTGAATTAGTTGGCTTTGGGTGTGTTGTAGTTGTTCTAAAGTTTCCGAGAGATGCTGATTTTTATCATTCAACTCAAAAGTTCTTTGCTCTACCTTTTGCTCCAAGGTATGGCTGTAATCCTCTAGTTGGGCTTTTGCTACGGCAAGATTGTTATAAAACATGGCATTTTGCAGCGAGATGGCAGCTTGTGCTGTGAGCAGCCGCAAAACCTCAAGACGGTTTTGGGTAAAGGCTCCAGTCGTCAAACTGTTTTCTAGGTATAGGATGCCAACGATCTGGCCGCGATTGTGAATAGGCGTACATAGCAAGCTTTTAGGTTGCCATTGAATAATGTAGGGATCGTTGGCAAAGGTGGTTTCTTTGCGAGCATCATCTAGCACTAAGGTTTCGGAGGTACGCGATACATAGTTCACCACCGTTTTAGGAATATCCTGACTGGCTGAAAGAGGTAAGGAGTGCAGATTTACCCCAAGGCTTTCATGCAAAGGCATAGATCGCTCCTTTTCGACGATCGCTTTGCTGCTTCTTTGAGCTGCAACCACCCAATTATCCTCTTGAAGCAGTAAGAGTACTGATTTTTCAGCGCCGGCGTTTTCGCTTACAACCCGCATCAGGGTTGTCAACAGCTTTTCTAACTCAATTTCTTCAGCCAGTGCATGAGAGGCTTTGATCGCCGTTAATAAATCTAACGCTTCAGTCCCACTGGAACTAGTGTGTGTGAATCCGATTGTAGTGGTGAGGCTAAGATTTGCAGAAGCATTTTCCTCCTCCTGAAGGCTCGTAGCCAAAAATTGAGGATATTGGCTCTCCAACTGCTTGACTTTGGCTACAGCTCCCCATTTTAGGTAACTGTAATAGGCATTCATCAAGTAAATTTGAGCCATACCTTCCGTGTGCTTTCCTGGGGAACGGTGCGCGTAGCTTGCTTCTACAAAGTGGTACGCCAACGTTTCTCTGTTCCATTCCAAGTAAAATCGGGCAGCCAATTCATTGGCGAGGGCAACTTCTTGAATGTATCCATTGACTTTTGCCCCAGCGATCGCGCGATCGTAAAGATCCACTGCCTGCGCCATCAATCCCAACACTCGGCATTCTTCGGCTTTCACTAGTTCAAATTTGTGCAAATAATTCATGGGTGCGTGGTGCGCCCATGTCTTCATTTTTTTCTGGTTTTCTGTCACCCGCTCCAGTAATATTTCTCGGCGATCGGCCGTAGCTCTAGAATATTCTGCCAGAGCCGTCAGTGAATCATAAAAATAAAATATCGGCACAGTAGCATACCCCGTGCCTGCAACTAGATAAACTCTAGCTTGAACGGCTGTTTCCACTGCTTGCGAGATGTTTTCAAACAAATAACAGAGAATCAACTTGTGTAGCCAGAAGTAGTGAGGCCCCATCAAGTCATTCGCATTATGCATTTGAGTCAAAAATTTTGCTTCATCAAGTACCTCACCTGTTAAAATACAGGGATTGTCAGCCTTGCCGAGCAAATTCAAAACTGTTTGCCAGAAAACACGGCAGTAGTTGAGAACCATGTCTTGCCTAAAATTTTCCAAAACATGACAGTAAGATCGGATATCTTCCTCTAAGGATTTCAGTTCTCGTCCCAAAAAATAAGAATACTGACAGATGTCTTTTGTATTGAAAGCAACGTAGTAGACATTTCTAGTTTCCAGAGCAATTTTGTAGCCCTCCAGTATCAGCTGTAAAGATTTTTGTAGTGGAGACTTCAAATAAGTGATAAAAGCACCCGTAACATAAAACACATTAGGTTTGATGTCGGTAATATTAAATTTGTCAGTTAGCGCCAAAGCCAGGTTGCCAAAGAGATAGGCTTTGTCAATATCTTGGAGAATTCCGTTTAACAGAATGCCATAGGCGGCATAACATAAGGCAGAAAATGGAGCATTGCCATACTGAATTGATGCTTTAACTTGTGACAGGATGACTAGGGGAAACAGATTTGGTTCGGCGGTGTAAACGGCTGGAGCAACGTTTGCCACAATTCGGTTAACAGCCAGCTTGTCTTTTGCCGTCATCAGGGGTAAGTCAACCAAGGAAGCAATATCACGTCCGTTAATTAAGGCAGCAGTTTCCTGAAGGGCTTGCTGAATATGTTCGGGGGTGGATGTTTCGGGAAAAACCACGCCGAATAGACTCATTCCCTGGCGAGCGATCGCGATCGCGCCGATTACATTATTTTGAGTTGTATACGCCTGGATTTTGGTTTCGTAAATGCTGATTTGATCTAGTGGAGTTTTGGCTTGCTGCATTACTGTTTGAGCCAATTGCTCCATCTGTTCATGGGCACCACAAAGGTAAGCAGCCTCGGCGGCTGATTCGTGCAGTGCTAGAGCCAATTCATACTGAGTGTGCCAACAGTCGGATCTCAATAAACGAATCCCGGTAGTTAAATACTCAATTGCTACCTGGTAAGATGTAGCAGATTTAGCTTTTTTTCCTGCCATCAGGTTAAGTTGTGCCAGTCGATCGCGAGCGGGCACAGATGGGAGCAGTTCTCTGCCAAGATTCAATTGGTTGACAATTTCAAAAATCAGCAATTCTTGCTCAGTTTCCGGGGTATTACTCAACAGCAATTGCCCAATCTTGAGGTGAGTTGCTGGTTTCTGATTCGCCGGAATTAGTGAATAAGCGGCTTGTTGAATGCGATCGTGGAGAAATTTGTAGGTAATATTTATCAATCCGCGATCGTTTGTCAAATCATCTATGACAACAGACTCATCCTGAAAGAATGTATACCCTTCAACACAGGGCAAAATTAATCCATCCTTGAGAGCTGGCCACAAATCTGCTGCGGTTTGGGCTGGAGATTTTTCATAGACAACCGATAGGGTTTCTAAATCAAACTGATTGCCAATACAGGCAGCCAGTTTGAGAACATCCTGAGTTTGCTGTCGCAATTTTTGGAGTTGCAGCACCACAAACTCTACAATATCTTCTGTAAAAGAAAGCGCCCGGATTTGAGGAAGATTGCACTGCCAATCGCCTGTTTTGCTGGCAAAAGCGATCAGTCCATCTTCATGCAGCGATTTGAGAAACTGGTTAGTGAAAAATGGATTACCTTTGGTCTTTTGATACACCAGATTGGCGATCGCAATTGCTTGTTCTGCTGAATATTTCAGCGTATCTGCAATCAGTTGATTCAGGTCGGTTTGGGTGAGGGCAGAAAGGACAATACTGTTAACTGTAATCGCCTCTTGACGCATCTCCTCAATGGTCAACATCAAGGGATGTGCAGAAGAAACCTCATTATCTCGATATGCTCCAATCACTAACAAATAAGAGTTATTGGCTTCACTCATCAACAGATGCATCAGTTTTAAAGAAGCCAAGTCTGCCCACTGTAAATCATCGAGGAAAATGACCAGGGGATGCTCTTGGGTTGTAAATACTTGAATGAATTTCTGAAATAGCGAATTGAAGCGGCTTTGGACAGCAGTACCCGATAATTCCGGCGCAGAGGGCTGTTTGCCAATGATTCGTTCGAGTTCTGGAATCACCTCAATAATCACTTGACCACTTTCACCCAATGTAGATAAAATTTGGGCCTTCCACTGGTCAATTTGAGCATCACTCTCTGTCAGCAGTTGTGCTATTAAGTCCCGGAATGCTTGCACCAAAGCAAAAAAGGGAATATTACGATTAAATTGATCGAATTTGCCCTTGATAAAGTATCCGCGCTGACGGGCGATCGGTTTGTGAACTTCGTTGACAATTGCTGTTTTTCCAATGCCAGAGGAACCTGCAACCAGGATCATTTCAGAAGTTCCCTGGCGCACCCGTTCAAAGGTTGCTAGTAGCATTGCCACTTCTGCTTCCCGGCCATAGAGTTTTTCGGGAATCGTAAAGCGATCGCAAACGTCCCTATGCCCTAGCTGAAATGGGATAATATTTCCACTCTCCCGCAATTGATCTAAACAAATTTGCAGATCGTGCTTTAGCCCTAATGCATTCTGATAGCGGTCTTCAGCATTCTTCGCCATCAGTTTCATGACGATATCACAGAGAATTTGGGGAATCTCTTTTCTATCTCCTAAAAGTGGTGGTTGTTTCGCTATGTGACAATGCACCAATTCCATCAAATCATCGGATTGAAATGGTAATCGCCCAGTTAAGAGTTCATAGAAAGTGACTCCGAGAGAATAGAAGTCAGTGCGGTAATCAATTCCCCGATTCATTCGTCCGGTTTGTTCGGGGGAGATATAGGCGAGGGTTCCTTCTAAAACAGTCGGGCTGGTTGAAAGTTGGTTAACTCTTGGTAGCAGTGAAGCAATGCTAAAGTCAATGAGTTTAACCTCCTTTGTAGTGGGATTTATGAGGATATTGGCGGGTTTGATATCCTTGTGGATGATTTGGTGATGGTAGAGATCGGCCAGGATATCAGCAAGTGCGATCGCAATCTCTAAAAACTCGCTCAAAAACTCAGGACAAAAGGGTGAAATATTTTCCTCACTTGCTACATTTCTGAATCCCTGTCTCCAAGTGTCAGCATACTCCTTCAAAGAAATTCCGCCAAAGTCTTCTAAGATCAGAGCGGGTCGATTATGACAATTTTCCAGGCTATAGATCCGAACAACCCCAGGAACATTTAAGATTTTCGTAATTGTGTACTGATTCCTGAATTGAGCCAACTCAATCAGACTGGGATAAGAACTTGTAAGAAGTTTGATCGCAACAGCAGTTTGATCGGTCTCTCGCAAAGCTCGATAAACCAGAGTGCGACTGCTGGTGTAAATTCTCTCACCAATTTGGTAGCCGGGAACATCGACTCGATTCTCTGGCATAAAAGTTGCTATTGGATAACCTAAGTTCAGTTTTCCCTAATTAACTCGAATTATCACAATTTATTAGTAAAAAATTGAGAAACCCGATCGAGCTAAATCAACCGACTAGGCTTGAATCTATCCCATTAATCTCAGAGGATGTTTGAAAAGTATTTTTGGTAACTTCTAAGCCTCGGAAACCTAACCTCCCTACCCCATTCCCTACAAGTAAATGGGGATTTCAAAGCCTCTCTTTGCTTGTCTGACGACAGGCTGATGCCAATGGGCAAAGGTTTGGAGACGGTTTTCTGGTATATTTTACGACTTTTTAAACATCCTTTAAGGCATCTGCACGAAAAATAAATTTAGGTTCTTGCGGTAGTTTTATGGTAATCAGTATTTACTAATTTTTCATAACTATAATTTAGTGGTATCAATGCGTAAAATATAAGTTGTTTCAGCATTTAATTATTATTAAATATACTTAAATAATCCCAGGTTTATAATCTCTATTATCACATCGGGAAGTTTTAAAAATACTTCCTACAAACTATTGTAAGTGGCAGTTGGTTGCGGATATCTTAATCATGGAGCGGGGAATCAACGCAGAATTATTCATGATGAAATTACAGACGTAATTGAAAATTTTTATTAAGCAAAAGTTAAAAAATTTTTGGGCGAAGTTTGACAGCTTGTCATTTGACTATGGCAGCGGCTCAACTCACAATTATGGAGGATATTGCACCGAATAAGCCGTTATTGCAGAGAGAACACGAAATGAAAAAAATGATTACAGTCATACTGTTAGGCATAGCAATCTTCACATTTGCCTTCAGTAGTCCAGCATTAGCAGCAGATACTGCTAGTGGAGCTAAAGTATTTAGTGCCAATTGTGCCTCTTGTCACGCAGGAGGAAAGAATCTGGTTAAAGCTGAAAAAAGCCTGAAGAAGGACGCTTTAGAAAAGTATGGTTTGTACTCAGCAGAGGCGATTATTGCCCAGGTTACAAAAGGTAAAGGTGCTATGCCTGCCTTCGGCGCTCGTTTGAAAGCTGACAAAATTGAAGATGTAGCTGCTTATGTTCTTTCACAAGCAGATAAGGCGTGGAAGTAGACTAAAATCTAACTTCAAAAATTAACTATTCGCGGGGCTTTTTGTCCCGCTAATTTTATTGCTACTGAAATTATCAAATAGGATGCTTGTACCAATTTTGGATTAAGAGTCTTTACAAAAAGACTGTTCCAATAATATCAAACAATACTACCTATCCTAATTTGGTCTTATGAGTGATTTCTGGCGATTATTTTTCAGTATAATTATTGCTTTACCCCTCAGTTTTTTGACTTTACCTGCACATTCCTCACCCATTTTAATTACCCAAATTACAGCGAGTGATTTCTTAGAGTTGGGTGTAGATAAGATGCGACGCGGTGATTATCAGGAAGCAATAAAGAATTTTAACCAAGCGATTGAACTTGAGAAAGATTTGGCTGTAGCTTATAGCGATCGCTGTCTTGCTTATCTCCAACTACAAGATTACCATCAAGCGATCGCAGATTGTACTCAAGCCATAAATTTTGCACCGGATAACTTTGAGGCTTATCTGAACCGGGGAGTAGCACATTACAGACTAGGGGATTATCCTGCTGCCATTGTCGATCATAACCGAGCGTAGGCGTAGCCCGTCGTAGACATCGCACTTAAACCATCCGATTTTCGAGCTTACTACAACCGAGCGCTAGCCCGTGCTGGGGATGGGAAAGACTCGGAGGCAATTCTTGACTTTAATTTAGCTTTAACTCAAATTCCTGGAATCAGTAGCTTATTGCTTGCAGATATCTATAATGACCGAGGTTTAGCGCATTTTGTCTTGCAAGATATCCAAGCTGCGATGCTCGACTTTAGTTTAGCAATTCGTCTCAATGCTAACGATTATAGAGCTTACTTTAACCGGGGTTGTGCTTGCGGACGAAACGGAGATGACTTTGGTGCAGTGCGTGATTTTTCTCAAGTCATCAGACTTAACCCTAGTAATGCCCAGGCTTACGTTAATCGGGGAGTAGCTCAGTATCGTTTAGGATATCATTTAGGAGCGACCGCTGATTTACAAAAAGCATCTGAGTACTATGGACAGCAAGGAAAAAAAGTTGCTTACGAAAAAACTCTAGATTTACTGAAGAATCTGCGACAACAAATTTCATTTGCAACGGAAATCGCTCTTTTATAAGACTTTCAGCACTATGCAGGGTATCCACCGGCTTGGAAAATCTGTTCGGCGGTTAAGTTTAATTCGGGGAAAAGAGGTGAGATAATGCGATCGCTACCTCGAAACTGGCTAACTTGGTATTCTCCCTCAATTAAGGTGTAAAGCGAAACAGTTGGTTGTTTAGGGTTGCCAATAAATCGCCTACCGCCTAAAGCAGCATAGTCTACAATCCAGTATTCCGGGATGCCTACAGCCTCATAGTCAGCAGCTTTTTTTAAATAATCATCACGCCAATTGCTACTCACTACCTCAATTACTAAAGGTATTGATTCCGCTTGACTAACAGTAGATTCTTTTTTCCACAGAGGTTCGTTTACCAAATTAGGGCGATTTAATATCAGCACATCTGGTGAGTAAGCAGATTCATTTTCAAGTGGTTTGACTAATACTGTTTTGGGTATGAAGTAGGGGAGATTTAAACGAATACACTCTCTAGTAATTTCAAAGGCTAAAAATCCAACTACCTCTTCATGGTCGCCTGTAGGTTGCGGCATCTTTACAATTACTCCATCATGCAACTCATAACGTTCTCCCGTGTTGTCAGGATATTTAGCAACGAATTCATCGAATGTAACTAGTTTGCGTAAGGCTTGAATCATAAATTATTACCATTCGTCTCAATGCTAACGATTATAGAGCTTACTTTAATCGGGGTTATGCTTGCAGAAAAAATAGAGATAACTTTGGTACGAAGCTTTGAGCCTTGTTCCCCTTTACTTTTTGGAGCCTAGCTTGCTTATGAAGCGCAATATCTCTAGCCCTTGAAGATCGCACGTCTGGAAATTTAAGCGCCTGAGACATAATAAAACATATCTCAATCCAGAGTCAGATCATATTACCAGTAGAACTGAGATCACACTTCAATAAGTTCATCTCGGCTAAACTAAATATTTATACTTAAGTATAACAAATACTCATATAGGAACTTAAATTATGGCAATGAGGAGAGGCGATCGCAGAGATTCTAATTATGTCAACAATGTTAATAATCCTCGCTCACGGCAGAAAGAACCAACTCCTCCTCGTGAGCTTCAACAGCTATTGATGACTGTTCGTGCCCAACGCGATGAATGGGAACAACGTGCAAAAGAAAATGAGGAAGCTACATCTCGACTGATTCATGTAAAGCAAGAGATTCAAACTTACCAAATCAAAACTAATGAGCTAAAAGAGCAAGTCACTCAAAATTATCGCTTCTATATTGATGAGCAAGAAAATCATCAAAAGACGCTCTACCTTTATAACGAAGAAAAAGCGAAAATATCCCAGCTAGTTCATGTTCACCAGCGAGAAATCCAAACTTGCCAACTCGAAGCTAATGAGCTAAAAGAACAAGTCACTCAAAATTATCGCTTCTATATTGATGAACAACAAAGTCATCAACAAACACTCTGTCTCTACAATGAAGAAAAAGCTAGAGCAACTGAATTTATTACCAAATATGATGCAGCCAACTCTGAACGAGAAATGTATTTTACTTTATACAATGAGGCTAAAGCAGAACTCAAACATGAGCGTCGTTCCAAAGCTAGTATTAAGGGATGGGAAACTCGCCGGAAAGCCGAGAATGAAAAACTAAAACGAGAAATTGCCCAGATGGTTGTGCTACTGCGTGACTCTTTAGCAAGTAAAGATGAAGCAGTAAATAGTCTTTACGTTGTCGCAGAGCGTATGGATCGGATTCAATCTCTAGTTGATTCCGTGGATGAAGAAACAACTAATAATCCAATGGGTTTGGTACAAAAATTTAAACGCATCTGGCTGGCAATTAAAGACATACTTTCTGAATAAACAAGCATACTCATGAACAAAAAATCATTACCAACCACGCAAAAACAAGGTAAAGTGAGGTTGGGAGATCAAATTCGCAGTATTGCCGATCGCCTTAAACAAGAGACAGATGTACAAATAACAGCAACTTCTCGGATTTTAGGGGCTGCTGCTCAAATTGCCGAAAATCATGACCGACTTATTAATGAAGTAGTTGATATGGTTGAGTCAGACCTAAATGCAGAGAAACACGTATCTAATAAGTATACTTATACTGTTGATATTCTGAAGCAACAGTTTAAAACATTACGGGATGCAAAGGCTCACCTTAATCTGAAAGTTACTAGTTGGGAATCACTAGTTAATAAATTAAATGCTGCATCTTGCCAAACAAGCATAATACAGAACCAACCTCAATCAAATCAGGGTTTGGCAAACACCAATATGATAAATGGTGAACATAATTTTAATAATATTAAAAAATTGACAGTTTTTTTAGAACCTGATGTTGCCAAAATGTTTCCCAATTCTGAAGCTGTAAATGAAGCTCTGCGTTTTCTAATTAGAGTTACAAGTATAAATCGTTGAAGTATTTTAGCAACTTTATAGAAAAATATATCTTTCTATAAAGTTGAGCATCTTTTCTTCTTTTATGACTAACTAATAAGGCGTAACATCATCAAAGAGCGATCTGTAACTGGTACAGTTTGAGAACCTGAAACTAATTTTCCTCGGTCTAAAAAGCGAGGTTCATTAGTGTCAATTACTATCTCCCATACCTTATCTTTAAATTCATGGGGCAAAGCAAAGTCAATTAACTCGTAGTGAGCGTTAAAAAATAACAGAAAACTTTCATCAATAATCCGCTCGCCCCGATCGCCTGGAGTAGCAATTCCCTGCCCATTCAAAAAAATCTCCATTACTTTGGCATAACTAACTAGCCACTGCTGCTCAGTCATTTCACTACCATCAGAATTAAACCAAGCAATATCATTAATGCCTAAACCGTGGATGGGACGACCTTGAAACCACTTACGGCGTCGCAATACTGGATGCTGATGGCGAAAATTAATTAGTTCGCGCGTAAAATCTAGTAAATCCGAGTTCGCTTTATGCAAATCCCAATGCCGCCAAGAAATTTCATTGTCTTGGCAGTAAACATTATTATTTCCCTTTTGACTACAGCCAATTTCATCCCCTTCTAATAGCATTGGGACACCTTGAGATAGCATTAGGGTTGCTAAAAAGTTTCGTCGTTGCCGTTCGCGCAAACGCATGACTTCTGGATCGTCGGTTTCGCCTTCTACACCACAATTCCAGGATCTATTATGGCTTTCACCATCTCTATTATCTTCCCCGTTTGCTTCGTTATGTTTTTCGTTGTAGCTGACCAAATCATTTAACGTAAAACCATCATGAGCAGTGATGAAATTAATACTTGCATTTGGGTTGCGCCCGTTTGTTTGATACAGGTCAGGGCTACCGGTAAAACAGTAAGCAAATTGTCCTAAACTATCATCTACACCACGCCAAAAATCTCTGACTGTATCCCGATATCTTCCATTCCACTCAGACCAACGCAGTGGAAAGTTTCCAACTTGATAGCCGCCTTCTCCTAAATCCCAAGGTTCAGCAATCAGCTTCACATCTGCCAAAATTGGGTCTTGATGAATAATATCAAAGAAAGCTGATAGGTTATCTACTTCATATAATTCCCGCGCCAGCGCCGAGGCCAAATCAAAACGGAAGCCATCTACATGCATTTCTGTTACCCAATAACGCAGGCTATCCATGATTAACTTCAGAACTTGAGCATGACGCACATTCAGAGAGTTACCGCAGCCTGTAAAGTCCATGTAGTAGCGAGGATCGTCCTTTACCAAACGGTAATATACAGAATTATCAATACCTCGCAAAGATAGCGTTGGGCCAAAATGATTTCCTTCGCCGGTGTGGTTATAGACTACATCTAAGATCACTTCAATTCCAGCGAAATGTAGTGCTTTGACCATTTGCTTGAATTCATTGACTTGTTCTCCCCCAGTCCCACTAGCACTGTAACTAGAATAGGGAGCAAAATAGTTGATAGAATCGTAACCCCAGTAATTGCTTAATCCTTTTCCTTCCAAATGTCCCGGATGAGATAGAAAGTGATGTACTGGCATCAACTCAACTGCTGTAATTCCTAATTGCAGTAAGTGTTGAATTGCAGCAGGATGCGCCAACCCAGCATAAGTGCCGCGTAACTCTTCTGGAATAGCTGGGTGGAGTTTAGTAAAACCTTTGACGTGAGTTTCATAAATAACAGTTTTATACCAAGGTGTTGCAAGCAGTTGATCGCCTTCCCAATCAAAAGATTGATCGACCACAACACACTTGGGCATTATTTTGGCATCATCTAGTTCGGAAAAAACTAGGTCTTTTTCCTCAGCGTCTAGAGAGTAGCCAAATACAGAGGGATCGTTACTAAACTCACCGTCAATTGCCTTAGCGTAGGGGTCAATTAATAGTTTGTTGGGATTAAATCGATGACCTACCTCCGGTGCCCACATCCCATGCACTCTAAACCCATACTTTTGACCTGGGGCAACTCCTGGTAAGTAACCATGCCAAACAAAATTGTTTTTTTCTGTCAAAGGCACGCGAATTTCTTCGTCATCGTTATCAAATAAACAAAGCTCTACCCCTGTTGCATTTTCCGAAAATAAAGCAAAGTTTGTTCCTTTCCCATCCCAAGTTGCACCTAAAGGATATACATTTCCCGGCCATAAAGCTACATACATAAGTAAATATTGAATAATTAATTTTTCAGTAGATAAATTGATTTCGACGTTTTTGAATAATTAGTTAAACTTTAAAGTTACTAATAATTCCTTACAACTATCAACATTAAAATCTAACTTAATAAATAATGTTATTTACTCTATCATTAGTAATATAAATCTCTATTCCTTTAGTTGGAAGTCCCTAATGCAGAGGGTAACAGGCTGAAAGAAAATCTCTCTCCTAAGAGGCTATGGTGTACACACATGTCGAATTACCCCCCTTAATCCCCCCGATGCATTGGGGGGAAAAAAGAAATCTTGTTCCCTCCCCAATACATACGGGGAGGGTTAGGGTGGGGTAAAATCCGGGTTAATCAGCTATTTCATACATGTGTATACACCGTAGCCTAAGAGAAGAGAGACTTTGAATTTTCCGCCTTAGAGCGCCGGAAGGGGGTTAGGTGAATCGTTAGCTTTTCCACATAACGTGAAAAGTCAGATTGTGTTATGAGGCTCTTTATATGCCTCCAAATGATCCGCGATCAAATTCTCTCCCACCTCCTGACTTCTTTAAATGCGATCGCTCTGCGGTTTAACCCATAGTAAATCAACCAACAGTCGCATCTGAACTGGGGAAATATGACAACGTGTCTTTTGACACGATTTTACTATTACAGCAACAATGCTACGTAGTGACTGTTTTTACTTGGTGTGAAAGAGAACGTGAAAAAGGATTTTTTGTTGCTAACAGTTGCTTTACCTTTACTGATAGCATCTCCTAGTTATGCGGTTGAAAGTGAAATTGAGCAGAGAAATACTAATAAATCAACGGAAGTCATTTCAGATATTCCGAGTTTGAGTGAAATTGAGCTACCCGCCACTAATGCCGACTTATTATCTCAACAATCTGTACCGATTGAAGTTAATCCAGAAGAAACTCAACCAGAAACAGAGCCAGATTCTACAGATGATGCAGACATTTCTATAGAAGCGATCGCAGAACCAGACAACCTACCCCAATCTACTCCAACTTACGTAATCGATCGAGAAGAAATTAAAAAGCAGGGTGCTGCAAGTTTAGCCGATATTTTGAAAAGAATGCCTGGTTTTGCAATCAATGATGCAGGTCATGGTGCAGATATTCACACAGGTACATACTACCGGGGAGCCTCAATTAATCAATCTGTATTTTTGATTAATGGTAGACAAATTAATACTAATGTCAACATTTATCATGGTGGAACTGATTTAAATAGCATTCCTGTAGAGGCGATTGAACGAGTGGAATTATATAGCGGTACAGCCTCCGCTTTATTTGGTTCTTCAGCCTTTGGAGGAGTTGTCAATATCATCACTAAAGAAGGTTATGGCAAACCTAAATTGAGCGCTAGTGCAGAATTTGGCTCATTGAGTTTAAATAATCAACAAGTAACTTATGGTGGCTCATCTGATAAAGTCAAGTACAACTTTAGCTTTGAAAGATTCTTTACAGATAACCGTTACCGCGTTCCTGTAGGTGCAGCTAATCGTGATGAACAAGGATTTTTATTCAATGCAGACACAGCTACAAGTACCTACTTTGGTAGCATTGGAGTAGATTTAGATCAAAAAAATTCTCTGAATTTAGATGTTACTGCACTCAGCAGTCGTCGCGGTTTAATTTATTTCGGTTTCCCTCTCCAAAGAGATAGATTAGACCACGATGGTTTAAATGTCGGCTTATCTTGGAAAACTCGGCTAGGTAATGGCGAAAGCTCTAACCTAACAACCTCAATTGGTTATAACCAAGATTATTTTAGCACCTATGGCCCTACAGGAGCATCATTTTATCGTAGAGGGTCTTTAGATACACAACAACTCACAGCCAGAGTCGATCATGAGTGGAAAATTACTTCTAATAATAAATTACGCTGGGGATTAGATTTGAAAAACACCGATTTAATCGGTGATGTTTTGAGTACAGATCCTACTAGGATTGTTGAGAACGAAAAGGAAGATCGGAGTTTGTTCAATACAGCTTTATTTGCTGTCAATACTTGGAATATTAGCGATAATTTTCTGATAGATTTAGGGCTAAGACAAAGCTTTGATAGCCAATTTGGAAATTATCTCAACCCTAGTGTTGGGTTACGTTATGCCGTCACGCCAATAGTAGCAGTTCGTGGAAGTTGGGCAGGGGGACAACGCAATCCTGGGTTGGATCAGTTGTATGTTTATGATACAGTTCATGGTTGGGCACCTAATCCTGATTTAAGGCCAGAAATTGGCTCAACTTGGACTGCGGGAGTAGATGTTAATTTTTCGGAAAATCTGATTGGACAGTTTACTTACTTTGGTAGTAGTATAGGCGATCGCTTGGGAGTCATCGCCGGAAAATGGGCAAACATTGGATTAGTAGATACCAATGGTTTAGAGGCTGCATTGCAATTAAAAATTGCGGCTGGTTGGTCAACTTTCCTCAACTATACTTATACAGATTCCCAAATAAAAACAGGGACAGAGAAAGGTTTACAATTAGGTTTGATTCCCTATTCTGTACTACAAACTGGTGTAGGTTATCAAAATTCAGGTTGGCAAGCTAACTTGTATGTTACCTACAATAGTGGCGCTCGCAGATCCATCTTCGCTAACTCTACTGACAAGCCTACAGATTTTGCACCGTCTTTCGTGAATTTAGATTTGAGCGGGCGTATACCTATAACTAGCAATTTAGGACTAACAGTTTACTTAGAAAATCTACTGGGTGAGCAATATGAGCGAGTTAATCGCATATATAGCCCTGGATTTACTTTTCGTCTGGGTTTAAGCGCCAATTTTTAGGTATTCAATGTAGAGATTTTTTCATTGCGAAGTCTCTACATTCTTATGTCTTTGCACATAATTTAGAAAATCTTACTTATAAGGATATAATGTTAGATTTGACAGCATTTTTTTAGTAAAGGCAACGCACTACGATACAACACAGTGCGTTAAGCTAAAGCCATTATGACCCTATTTAAAATTTACTTTTAATCTAAAATCTAAAATTGTTATGAGAGCCAAAATTGAAAATAAAATACTTTTTATTCACCACGAAGATTTGCCAGAGTTTAAGAAGGGTGGTTCGGTGGTAAGAAACTCTTATTTTTGGGCACTCCGTTCAATAGCTGGTAAAGCTTCACGTTATCGTGATTGGGAATACGAACCGGAGGTTTGGCTAGCGCTTTCACGAATGCTTTTATCGTTTGCTGAATCAGGATATTTGGGTATTAGAGAAACTTTACTAGAGTTTCCCTTATCTCAAGGAGAAATTCCTAGTTTGCTGCGAGACGTTTCCACTTGGGAGTAGGGATGTATAGCTGTCAAATCTCGAAATATCTCTTCTACTTAGATGCGTAGTGGCTTCTTGCAGGGGACGAGCGATCGCTATATATTTCTATTAAGGATTCAAACAAAGAAATGCAAAAAGTGGGAAAAAGGTGGGCTGCTGCCCACCCTAAACCATTATTTACTTAGCAATACTTTAAACAGGTGCTTCAGTAGCAGTCTTGCCAACCAACATTGCAGCATTTTCCTCGCTTTCGAGAATACCGAATTCAATCAACAAGTCTTCTAACTCTTCCATCTCGATAGGTGTGGGGACAGTCAGATTCTTGTTGTTGATGATCTTTGTACCTAATGTCCGATATTCATTAGCTTGGTTGCTGTCAGGTGCATACTCGTTAACAGTCATGCGGCGCAATTCTGCGTGTTGCACAATGTTGTCACGAGGTACGTAGTGAATCATTTGGGTGTTCAAACGTTTTGCCAGGGTTTCGATTAGGTCGATTTCCCGGTCAACGTTACGGCTGTTACAAATCAAACCACCCAAGCGCACACCGCCAGTGTGAGCATATTTGAGAACACCACGAGCGATGTTGTTAGCTGCATACATCGCCATCATTTCACCAGAGGTAACGATGTAGATTTCTTGTGCCTTACCTTCACGGATAGGCATAGCGAAACCACCACACACAACGTCACCCAAAACGTCGTAACTTACAAAGTCAACATCTTTGTAAGCACCGTTTTCTTCTAAGAAGTTGATAGCGGTGATAATACCACGACCAGCGCAACCCACACCAGGTTCAGGGCCGCCAGACTCCACACAACGTACATCCCGGAAACCGGTGAGCATTACTTCTTCGAGTTCAATATCTTCTACAGCACCGCGTTCAGCAGCCAATTGAAGAACACTTGTTTGAGCTTTACTGTGTAGCATCAAACGGGTGGAGTCAGCTTTGGGGTCGCAACCGACAATAAGGACGCGCTGACCCATTTCAGCCATTGCTGCAAGGGTATTTTGAGAGGTGGTAGATTTACCAATACCGCCTTTACCATAGAAAGCTATTTGTCTAATCTTTTCGTCAGTCATGGTTGTGTTTCCTACAATGATTTAGTTGATGAATCGTAAGCTTGATGTAGTTGTTTACCCTTGGCGTCGTAGGGAAGTAGAGCCTATTGGCGTTGACGCATAGCGGCTTGTTGCTAGACATCGCATCCTGGCAAAAACATTTAAAATCAGAACATATTTACCCACGAAGCGATGGCTTAAGAGATAGATAAATCTAATCTCCTAATAACGAAGCCTTTGAAACTATGACTTCAGCATTATCAGTTGTTGTAACGAATCCCAAATGGTTGCTCAAGCCTCAAGAGTGGTTGCAGCAGGAATTCAAATGAACGCAGATTTGTTCCTTGAACCACACAACCAACCAAATTGCAATCCACTCTTAAATGGTCGCTACAACTTGTGTGATTTTGCTAATGTCAAGTAACCAAGAAAATCTATAGCGCTTCTCGTTTCGTGATTGATGCAGCAAGATAAATTTCAGCCTAAAAGTAGCAGTTACAAGTGCAGTAATATAATGCCTGCAAAAGCAAACCCTAACACTCTGGCTTAGATAATATCTTGGCGACTTTTGACACTATGGCTAAATTCCTATAAATTATAGAAAGATACCATTCTGCTTGAAGTTTTCGTTCCAAAAGTCAGCAACTGCTTCAACTTAGTTTGCGATTGAAAAGGTTTACTTCCGCAAAACGAAGTTAGTAAATATTCTGTATTTCTATTGAATTGTCAGGCTGTACTAAGAGTCTTTCTTCCCAGACTCCAAGAGTAATGCCTTTGGCAGGTAATGCTCTAGCTAGGTTAGCCAACTCTTATTGGCTCGTACCCAGATAAATTTTGATTGACTTCAAGTTGTTACAAAGGCTACTATCCTACTCAATCTAGTTTTAGATTTTCGTTAAAAAAAGATGTAGCTAATTGAAGGGGACTTACCAGAGCAAAAAAACTTTCTTGAGCTTGCCTCAAACTTGTCTTGAAGTCTTTTTGTGTTTTCACTTGTTTGATTCCTATAAAAACCATAACATACATCCCACTAATTAATTTGCCGAATCTCAAATTATTTATCTATTTAATAGAACATTATCTTTAGAACCTTTAATAGTCATAGGTTACACCCTCGCTATTAGCTAGTTAATCAAATTATTTATCATAGCCAATATGTGCAGTTAGATACTTTTGGAAATTTGATAAAAGTATTTAAAACTAATGTTTGAAAAAGAAAACATAAATTCTTATTTTTGCAGTCAAAAATTTTGTCATCATATTGAACTAGCAGTCTCCCTAGCAGCTTCTCGCAGTCGCTCCACATCGCGCATCGGTGGCGCACCAAAAAGCCGCTTGTACTCCCGGTTAAAATGCGAGGCATCGTCATAACCCACGCGGTAGGCAGCACTGGTAGCATCAAGCTTTTCCCCCAGCATCAGACGGCGAGCCTCCTGGAGGCGCAATTGCTTTTGGTACTGCAAGGGACTCATGGCAGTGACAGACTTGAAGTGATGGTGGAAGCCCGATACACTCATTCCCAGCTCTCGTGCAATGCTTTCAATCTTGATCGGCTCGTTAAAGTCTTTACGAAGTCGCTCGACGGCAAGAGCGATGTGGTAGGTGCAGCCACCCAGAACTGCAATATGACGGAGCCGATTACCTTGCTCTCCCATCAGGAGTCGGTAAATGATTTCCCGCTTAATCAGTGGTGCGAGAACATGAGCTTCAGCAGGGGAATCTAAAAGCCTTACCAGCCGCACCACAGCGTCCAACAGATTTGCATTCAACGGACTTACATCAATCGCTTTCACATCAGCACGGCTGCGCGAGGGATACCCTGCCTCGACCATCACTGAGCCAACGAGAGTAGGGTCAAGATCGAGGCGAAGACTAAGGTAAGGTTGCTCCTTGGACGCTTCCAGAATTTGGCTGATAATTGGTAGTTCGACCGTAGCAAGCAGATAATGCATTGGGTCGTACTGATAGCGATCGCTACCCAAAAGAACTTCTTTGCTGCCCTGAGCGATCGCACAAAACGCAGGGATAGACACACTATGAACGCATTCCGAAGGCGAGGAGGAGCGGTTGAAGTGCAAACCTTTGAGCGGCTCAATCGCCCCATCATGAGGAATCGCGTGTGCGATACGCTCTTTCAGTTCGTCTCTGTTGGCTTGTGCTCTGTCTACCTCGCGCTTTGCCTGCGGGTCGTTCATTAAATCGCGATCGGACTTTGCACTCGTTTTGGCAGCGTTCATTTCTAAGTTTGCAGAATTGTACAACGATCTTAGACGATCGTCCTATTACTTGTTCTTCAAGATTCATAGAATGAAGCTAAAGCAATGAAAAATGATTTCGGCTTCTTATAAGCATTCTGGATTTTTATTTAATAGAAAACTCAGTTTTGATTGGGCAAGAGACTTGTCTTCTAGCCACCAAAATTGCATCAAGTGAAGGAATTAAGGAAATGGACATCAAAAGAAGTGGCTCACAGCCTTCTGCCAAAGGGCAGGCTGATTACTTTACCGGCACTGTCCGCATTGACCCCCTGTTTGAGGCACACGATCCAGCACGCACGTCTGGAGCCGTGTCACGTTTGAGCCTGGCGCTCGGACAGCATGGCACACCCACCCATTAGGACAAACCCTAATCGTGACGGCTGGCTGTGGACTTATACAGCGATGGGGCGGTGCGATCGAGGAAATTCGACCGGGAGACGCGATTTGGATCTCGCCAGGTGAGAAGCATTGGCACGGTGCTACACCAACCACATCCATGACGCACATCGCCATTCAGGAATGGCTCGACGGCAAGCCCGTGGACTGGCTGGAAAAGGTCAGCGACGAGCAGTATGAAGGAATACTTTAATGCTTTTGAGATGGTTTTCTATCAAGGGGAAAAACTGCCAGCAGAGAATGCTGATTTTGGTTCTCGCCCTATTGATGTCCCTGCCTGCCGTGCCGACAACAGTATGACTAGCGATGCCTCGTTGAAGATGCCGACTGAAATATCAACCAAGCAGGCAGAGAGTATGAAAATAAACATCAAGGTCAAAGACAAAATCGTTACAGCCACTTTGATCGACAGCAAAACCACTCAGGATTTTATTTCCCTGCTGCCATTAACGCTGACGTTAGAAGATTACGCGAGAACCGAAAAAATCAGCGATCTGCCAAAAAAATTATCTACAGAAGATGCACCCCCAGGCAGCGATCCTGCTGTTGGAGATATTGCTTATTACGCTCCCTGGGGGAATTTGGCGATATATTATCGAGATTTTGGATACTCAAACGGACTCGCGATCCTCGGAAAAATAGACGGTGGCATCGAGGCATTGAATGTGCCTGGCTCTGTAGAAGTGACAATCGAGCTTGTTCAATAGTTGCTCTGAACCCTTTTTGCAGGGGAATTTCAGTATCTTTCTCCCCTGCCTCTTCGGTCAGTCCATCTTCCCTAGAGATTGTTTAGTAAAACCTGAAAGTTGGAGACGGAAATGAAACTGCTTGCGACGACTATCGTGTCATTTTCCCTGCTTACTTTGGCGCTTGCTCATGCGGGTCAGACACAAGTTACATCAGACAATGAAACACGGATAGTAGAGATCGCTCGGAAAGGTTCGCAGCCTTCTACTAGAGGATCAACCGAATATTTCACAGGTTCCGTCCGCATCGATTCCCTGTTTTCAGCACGCGACCCGTCACGCACGGCTGGCGCTAGTGTAACCTTTGAGCCTGGTGCTAGGACAGCATGGCACACCCATCCATTAGGACAAACCCTGATTGTGACTGCTGGGTCTGGTTATGTCCAGCAATGGGGCAGACAAATTCAGGAAATCAGACCAGGTGATGTTGTCCGAATTGCGCCCGGACTGAAACACTGGCACGGAGCTACAGCCACCACAGCCATGACACACATTGCCATTCACGAAGAACTCGATGGTAAGCCTGTGGACTGGCTGGAAAAAGTCAGCGACGAGCAGTATCCCAATTGATCTCTGCATCTGGTGGTTTTAAGACCTTGTTAGGTAAAGAATTAAAGGAAAAAAATCATGACAACGAATGAGAATAGAAAGTACACAGGAAAAGTTGCGTTTGTAACCGGAGCAGCGAACGGCATCGGTCGAGCTACGGCGCTGGCATTTGCTCGTGAGGGCGCTAATGTAGTGGTCGCCGACATTTCAGAACAAGGCAATCAAGAAACGGTACGCACGATCGAAGAACTCGGCGGACGAGCGATCGCTGTCAAGTGCAACGTAACGCAAGCCGAGGACGTGAAGGCGGCTCTTTCCAAGACCATCGAGACCTTCGGGCGGTTGGACTTTGCTTTTAATAACGCTGGTGTGGAGCAGAAAAATACAGCAACAGCGGAAATCGAAGAGGAAGAGTGGGATCGGATCGTAGACATCGATCTGCGCGGCGTTTTTCTGTGCATGAAGTATGAAATTCCACTGCTACTCAAGCAAGGCGGCGGCGCGATCGTGAACACATCATCGGGCGCTGGGGTCATAGGCATCAAGGGCGGAGCCGCATATACCGCCGCAAAACACGGCGTAATCGGACTCACCAAGTCGGCGGCTCTCGACTATGCCTCGCAGAACATCCGCGTCAACGCCGTTGCCCCCGGTTACATTGACACACCGATGATGGATCGCTTCACTGGCGGCACTCCTGAAGGACGCAAGCAGGTAATCTCGGAGGAGCCAGTCGGACGGATGGGCCAGCCCGAAGAGATTGCCAATGCCGTTGTCTGGCTGTGTTCGGACGCGGCAGCCTTCATCATCGGACACACCTTGGTCGTCGATGGCGGTCAAACGGTGCAGTGATTGTTTGTCGCCAACCGTGACACCGTTGCAGTGAGTGGAGATCCCGCCAGGCAGACGCGTCGAACCGCAGCTAACCAATCCACACATTTGGAGAACTCAATGAAACACCTCGTTATACTACCCCTCTTGATTAGTGCGATCGCCACGACGACGGCGGCAGTTGCACTCGACAAAACGCGCACCTCGCATAAGAGTTCCCAAGCACCGGCCCAGAAGTCCGCTGTGGTCGAGGGGGCGGACAACTTCTATAAGAGCGACAAAGTGACTATGCAAAAGGTTACGTTCAAAAACCAATACAACATGCAGGTTGCCGGGACTCTCTTCATTCCCAAAACCTTGAATCAGACCGCCAAGAATCCCGCAATCATTGTGGGGCACCCAATGGGTGCAGTCAAAGAACAAAGCGCGAATCTGTATGCCCAGAAACTGGCAGACCAGGGATTCGTCACCTTGTCCCTCGATCTGTCCTTCTGGGGCGAGAGTGAGGGGCGAACCCGCAACGCTGTTTCGCCGGATATTTATGCCGAGGATTTCAGTGCGGCGGTGGATTTTTTGGGCATCCGGCCATTCGTTGACAAGAACCTGATTGGCGTTCTTGGGATTTGTGGCAGCGGCAGCTTCGTCATCAGCGCCGCCAAAATTGACCCGCGTATGAAGGCCATTGCGACGGTAAGCATGTACGACATGGGTGCGGCTAACCGTAACGGGCTTAGGCATTCTACGACCCTCGAACAGAGAAAGAAAGTAATCGCAGAGGCGGCTGAACAACGCTATGTGGAGTTCACGGGCGGCGAGACCAAATACACAAGCGGGACAGTGCATGAACTGGATGAAAACTCCACCGCCATTGAGCGTGAGTTTTATGACTTTTACCGCACTCCCAGAGGCGAATACACATCCATTGGTTCGTCACCGAACCTGACAACGCACCCGACGCTTACCAGTAACGTCAAATTCATGAACTTTTACCCGTTCGATGACATCGAGACGATTTCGCCTCGTCCCATGCTGTTCATCACAGGGGCAGATGCACACTCCAGAGAGTTCAGTGAAGATGCTTACAAGCGCGCAGCCGAGCCAAAGGATCTCTACATCGTTCCGAACGCAGGACATGTCGATTTGTACGATCGGGTGAACCTTATCCCGTGGGACAAGCTTCAGTCTTTTTTCAATCAGCATCTCAGTCGGTAAGCGAGCAACTGGCAGGAGAAAATATGCTACCCAACTCGAATGGAAACTTCACAGGTAAGGTGGCCTTTGTCAATCACCAACGCCAACTGCCGACTTTGCGGTATTACCAGAAAAGTTTTTGCTGATGCCACATCGAACCGTCGGCGTGCCCTTAGCCGCTGATTGGCAAGTCCGCTTTGGCGGAACTCAGTAGTTACTCACACCAGCCCGGAAACCCGCTACGACAAAGGGCTGGCAGTACAAAAAGCCATATTCGGTGAAACGATCAATCAAATGTATGAGCGATCGCCCAAAGACCAACTGCACATTCAAAAGTTTCTTTCTGCCAATTGCTTTGGCGATTATTACACCCGCAATGGCGTAGATATCAAAGTAAGGGAGCTGATAACACTGTCTATCCTCATTGCCCTGGGCGGAGTTGAATCACAGATAAAGGGGCACATTCAAGGCAACCTGAATGTCGGAAACGGCAAAGACATACTGCTGGATCTGATTACACAATTGTTGCCCTGGGTGGGATATCCCCGAACACTGAATGCGTTGAAATGCCTGAATGAAGTGGCGACGGAGTAATGGCGATGATAACGAGCAATGAACAATACAGGGCTTGATTAAGTTCGAATAAAAGGAAAATAATTATGAGCAAAGTCTGGTTTATCACAGGCGCTGGTAGCGGCATCGGAGCCGGAACCGCCAAGGCGGCATTGCAGGCTGGCGATCGTGTAGTGGCGACTGGCCGAAACCTCGACAAAGTGCGTAATGCCTTGCACGATGTTGCAAGCGAGAATCTTGCATTTGTCCAGTTAGACGTTTCCGACGAGGTAGAGGCGAAAACAGCCGTCGAGGAGGCGGTGAATCGGTTCGGTCGGATCGACGTTTTGGTTAACAATGCGGGCTACAGCCTGCTTGGTAATTTTGAAGAGATGACCACAGCCGAGATCGAACGCCAATTCGCGACGAACTTCTATGGTGTGGTGTACGTCATGCGTGCCGTACTGCCAATTATGCGTCAGCAGCAGTCAGGTCACATCATTAACATTAGCTCCGTTGCTGGCGTTGTTGGGTTTAAGCACTGTGCTGCCTACGCCGCATCGAAGTTTGCGGTCGAAGGCATCTCGCTGTCGATCGCGGCCGAGGTCGAGGGGTTCGGCATCAAAATGACGCTCGTCGAACCTGGCTTCTTCCGCACGGATCTTCTGGATGACCGGAATGTTAGATGGCCTAGCAACGCCATCGAAGACTATGCCGCCGAGGGCAACGTTCAGGACACTTGGTCGGCCTACAACGGCACGCAGCAGGGCGATCCAGCAAAGTTGGGCGATGCTCTGGTCAAAATCGCCAGGATGGAGAATCCGCCGAAGTTGTTCGTTGCCGGAAGTGACGCCCTTGCAACGATCGCGTCGGCTGTCGAGGAACGGTTGCAGGCGACGCGCGCCCATGAAGAGCTATCGAAATCAACAGACGGTTCGTTCTAGCGATCGCACAAGAAGCATCATCATCAAATCCACGGACATGATGCACATCCCCATTCAGCAACAGATCGACGGCAAGACTGTGGACTAAATGGAACAGGTCAGCGATGAACAATACCAGACCCGATCCTGGAGTAGGACAGTTCCGACCTTTAATTCACCTTTAAATCAAAGACAGGAGTTCAAAAAATGCAGAAACGCAAACTTGGAAACAGTAATTTGGAAGTCTCGACTATCGGACTTGGCTGTATGGGAATGAGCTTTTCTTATGGCCCGCCCAAAGATACACAAGAGATGACCGCTCTTCTGAGGACTGCTATCGATCGCGGCATTACATTCTTTGATACCGCCGAGGTCTACGGCCCGTTCCTAAACGAAGAACTAGTGGGTGAAGCCCTCGCTCCCTTCCGCGACCAAGTGGTCATCGCCACCAAATTCGGGTTCGACATCAGTCCGAATTCCGATCCCCGTGGCATGAAAGGTTCACCCGGACTGAATAGCCGACCGGAGCATATTAAGGAAGCCGTGGAGAGTTCGCTCAAGCGACTCAAGGTGGAGGCGATCGACCTCCTCTATCAGCACCGGGTTGATCCGAACGTGCCGATTGAAGACGTGGCAGGAGCGGTGAAAGAACTGATTCAGTCAGGTAAGGTGAAGCACTTTGGACTCTCAGAAGCAGGAGTGCAAACGATCCGTCGCGCCCACGCCGTTCAGCCGATCGCTGCTCTCCAGAGCGAGTACTCACTGTGGTGGAGAAAGCCTGAAGCGGAAGTGATACCGACCCTTGAGGAACTTGGCATCGGCTTTGTCCCCTACAGCCCTTTGGGCAAGGGCTTTCTCACGGGCAAGATCGACGAAAGCACGACTTTCGACAGTTCCGACTTCCGCAGCACCCTGCCTCGCTTTACTAAGGAGGCTCTCAAGGTGAATCAAGCCCTGATCGATCTACTCGGCAGCATCGCCGAACGGAAGCAGGCGACACCTGCTCAAATTGCGATCGCCTGGCTGCTGGCCCAGAAGCCGTGGATTGTTCCGATCCCAGGCACCACAAAGTTGCATCGCTTAGACGAAAACATCGGGGCAGTCTCCGTCGAACTCACGCCCGACGATCTGCGTGACATCGATGATGCCGCGTCCAAGATTGCGGTACAAGGCGCTCGTTATCCCGAAAAACTGGAGCAAATGACCGGTCGTTAAACTGGTACTAAGTTAAGCCCTATAGTTTGCAGCGCAAGGGTTGCAGAGGAGCAGAGGGGAAAGAGTTTGCAACAAAGCACTTTACTCAAAAGTTCTCCATCCTCTTGTTTGCTCCCCTGCTCCCCTGCTCCTCTGCCCCTCTGCCCCTCTGCCCCTCTGCCCCTCTGCTCCCTTGCTGCCTCGACAATTTACCTTTTCTTAGTGCCATTCTGTACTGACACCTGTGCAACTAGCGCTTGTGATGATTTCGCATGGATTTATGAATCTTCTTCCATCGTTCTTTCTCAGCTAATTGTGCCCTTTGGTCTTGTTTGCGGTTAAGGTAGTCGAGTTCTTTTTGTAACTTTTGGTAGCTAAGAAACCTGGAATAATCAAGTTCTCCCTCAGCCAAAGCCTGCTGCACGACACAACCCGGTTCGTTATTGTGCTGACAATTGCGGAAATGGCATTCTTGCGCCAAGGTTTCGATGTCTGCAAAAGTTTCTTGCAAACCTTCATCACCTGCCCAAATTTGGATTTCCCGCATTCCTGGAGTATCAATAATTAATCCGCCAGTAGAGAGCAAAATCAACTCACGATTAGTTGTCGTGTGTCTACCTCGGTCATCACCTTGCCGCACTGGTTGCACAACTTGGACAGATGCACCTTGCAGTTGGTTGGTGATGGTGGATTTACCAACACCAGAAGACCCCAACAAAGCAACTGTTTGTCCTGGCTGCAAGTAAGGTTTTAAGGCATCCAATCCTTGATGATTGGTGGCACTTAAAACTACAATTGGTAGACCCAAAGCAACTGCTTCTACTTGGGTTAAATACTCTTCTAGAGAATTGCACAAATCTGCTTTGTTTAACACAATTACCGGATTTGCACCACTTTCCCAAGCCAGAATCAGATAACGCTCAACTCTTCTTGGGTTAAAATCGCCATCCAATCCTGAGACTAAGAAGACTGTATCAATATTCGCTGCAACAATTTGTTCTTCTGTTTTACTACCCACCGTCTTGCGAGAAAATTTGCTTTTCCTGGGTAAAATCTCGTTGATAGTGGCTCGTTTTTCAGATTCTCTGACACTAATCGCAACCCAATCTCCAACGGCGGGAAAATCTTGTGCTTGAGAAGCACGATGCCGCAATTTACCTGAAACTTCTGCTGAAAGTTCCCCTTGTTCGCTATAGAGGGTGTAAGTATTTCTGTATTCAATGGCAACCCTACCAACGCTAAATCCTTGTAAGCGATAGGGTTCAAAGCTGCGAGCAAAAAAGTCACTCCAGCCTAAATAATCCAAATTCATTGATGTTTCCTCGATGTGTGCTACTTGTTTTGCACAAGGTTCCACAGAGGAAGACACTTCTATGCAGGAGAACTCCCCGCACCAGAATGTCTGTGAATTCTAGTTTTCATTCCTGTAAAATAAGAGGACTGAACAGAATCTCTGCGCCTTGTGTTCTTTGAGTTGGGATGGTCAAAGTAACCCGGACTGCTAGCAACTCAGTCATAGTTCGTCCTCCTTATGTACTACAGTAATAATCTACATTACTACATTAGCCTATTCCAGAAAATTCGTTTAAATTATGCAATTTTAACTTTGATATTTATCGCCTATTGATAGACCAATGCACAAGTTTGTACATTATAAAAACAATTTTGGTAAAAAATATCTGTTCATCTTTCAGCAACCTCTAGCGAAAGAAAGAGTTTGAGGGTGACTATCTCTGTAATCATGAATGCGGATAAGTGTTTACCTGCTAAATAACTGATATGCCGCAATATTTCGGAAAATTACCCACCACAAACCAAGCTTGGACAACTGTTAGCAATGTAAAAGCTGTAAGTTGGGAAAACAATATTGTTAATTTTGACTGTGGCGATTCACGCCTAATTATCAGCATACTTACTCCGAATTTAATCCGCGTGCGTTTTGCACCAACTGGGGAATTTATGCCTCGCCGCTCTTGGGCAGTGACGCCAGATGATGCAGAATGGGCAATAACACCTTTTGCAGTGCGGGAAACTGAAGCAACGGTCGAAATTGAAACAACACAGATTCGTGTGTGCGTTCAGCGGGAAAAATGTCGCATCGCCTGTTTTGACAAAGCTAATCGTCCCTTCGCCCAAGATGCGGATATGGGGATGGGTTGGCGGATGGGTGCAGTTGCAGGGTGGAAGGAAATTGCAGCCGATGAACATTTCTATGGCTTTGGTGAACGCACAGGCTTTCTGGATAAACTCAGTGAAGTGAAAACCAACTGGACAACGGATGCTCTAGATTATGATTCACTGACTGATGAAATGTACCAGGCAATTCCCTTTTTTATGGCTTTGCGCCCGCAGGTAAGCTATGGCATCTTTTTCAATACCACTTTTTGGAGTCAGTTCGATATCGGTGCTGAACAACCAGGTATTTGGAAGATGGAAACTCGTGGCGGTGAATTGGATTATTACATTATCTACGGCCCCGAACCAGCCCAAATCCTGGAGACTTACACTCAGCTAACTGGGAGAATGCCATTACCGCCGAAATGGGCGCTAGGTTATCATCAATGCCGTTGGAGTTACGAATCAGAAAACGTTGTGCGGGAACTAGCAAAGGAATTTCGTCAACGCCGCATTCCCTGTGATGTTATTCACTTGGATATTGACTATATGCGGGGCTATCGAGTGTTTACTTGGAGTCCTCAACGCTTTGCCAACGCGGCAAAACTCATCAGTGATTTAGCAGAGGATGGTTTCAAAACAGTCACAATTATCGATCCTGGTGTGAAGTATGAACCAGAAGGTAATTATCATGTTTTTGATGAAGGAGTAGAAAACGACTATTTTGTGCGTAAAGCTGATGGTACGTTGTTCCACGGCTACGTTTGGCCTGAAAAAGCTGTTTTTCCTGATTTTTTACGTCCTGATGTGTCTAACTGGTGGGCTGATTTACACAAAAGCTTAACTGATATTGGTGTGGCAGGAATTTGGAATGATATGAATGAACCTGCCATAAACGATCGCCCTTTCGGCGATGATGGTGAAAAGATTTGGTTTCCTCTAGATGCACCGCAGGGGAGCAGAGGGGCAGAGGAGAATTTATCTACGTCCACTCATCTAGAAGTGCATAACTTGTATGGGTTGATGATGGCTAAAGCTTGTTATGAAGGGTTGGAACGGCATCGAAGTTCACAGCGATCTTTTGTGTTAACGCGATCGGGTTATGCTGGTGTGCAACGCTGGTCTTCTGTGTGGATGGGGGATAACCAATCGTTGTGGGAGCATTTAGAAATGTCTCTGCCGATGCTTTGTAATATGGGACTTTCGGGTGTGGGGTTTGTGGGTTGCGATATTGGCGGGTTTGCTGGTAACGCCACTGCTGAATTATTCGCTCGGTGGATGCAGGTAGGAATGCTTTACCCATTGATGCGCGGCCACTCGGCAATGTCTACTGCTCGTCATGAACCTTGGGTATTTGGCGATCGCGTTGAAAATATCTGTCGAGAATACATTAATCTACGTTACCAATTACTTCCCTATATTTATAGTCTTTTCTGGGAAGCGGCAACAACGGGCGCACCGATTTTAAGACCATTATTATACCACTTCCCCAACGATCCGAAAACCTATAGCCTCTACGATCAAGTATTGCTAGGTGCATCGCTGATGGCTGCACCAATTTACCGCCCTGGAGTTGAGCATCGAGCTGTCTACTTACCCGCTGGCACTTGGTATGATTGGTGGAGTGGCGATCGCTATGAAGGCCCGATTCACATTCTTGCTCATGCACCACTAGAAAGAATGCCACTGTATGTCCGTAGCGGTGCGATCGTTCCTATGCAACCTGTCAGCCAATACGTTGATGAAGCCCCACTCGACCAGATTCGGTTACGAATTTGGCCTGGTAACAACGAATATCAGCTATTTGAAGATGATGGACAGACAAGCAAGTATCAAGATAATAACTACTCAATAACAAACATCCGTGTATTTACTCAGGCAAACCAAACAGTAGTGGAAATTGCAGCAAGAGTTGGAAAGTGGACACCTCCACTGCGAGAAGTAATTGTAGAACTTGTAGGTGTTGGAGAGCAACGGTTTCAAGATGATGGTAAGCGGCATAGCTTACAATTCTGAAATACTCGTAAAGGTGGTTTTTGAGCCACCATTATTTCCTACTTTAAATTATGCAAGAAAAAATATGCATAGAGGTAGATGAAAAATCGGCCGAAGTGTAAATTACAATACAAAGGACATCAATGATTAGCTCGTAAGAAACACGTAAGTTTACTACGCTAGATAGATGCGGTTAGAGAACACTCAATGTTAAATATTAACCGCTTGCGGCTGCAAGATAGATTTAAAATCTCTACAAATGCACTTGTGGCAAGAGTCGCAAGTGCGATCGCTGTTTTTGTTGGTAGTTTGATATTAGTTGGCTGGTGTCTGGGCATTGAAGTTCTTAAGCGCGGCTTCCCTGGTAGTCCTGCCACTATGAAAGTCAACACGGCGTTATGTTTTGTGTTGTGTGGTTTGTCGCTGTGGCTATTTTTAAAAGCAGGGGAGCAGGGGAGCAGAGGGGCAGAGGGGCAGGGGAGCAGGGGGGCAGGGGGACACAATTCAAAACTCAAAATTCACAATGACGTTCGCGGACTCGCTAACGCTGCGCTCACAAAATTATTTACCC
>NZ_JBWQXL010000062.1:0-33521 GCF_056620565.1 Nostoc sp. LEGE 12454 | reverse complement strand
CGCCAAAAATCGAATCGAGCCGCAATGGATAATAACTACATGCTTACTATTCTTGCTGCTTGTTTATCTCAACATGATGATGTCTCAGAATCCGCTTGTCAATAGTGTTTGAGACGCGCTTACCCTGCTGATTGTACGGTAGGGGCAATTGATAAATTGCCCCTATTTGGCTGGAAAAAATTTTTACTTATATAACAACGGATGGATGACCGTTTGTGTATTGTAACTGAAGAACTGGAGAAGCGGGAACCTCAGATTATTTGTTCTTTGGGATTATTTTCTAATTCGTAATTTTTAATTAAGGCAATAGACGCGATAAATCGCCGTCTCTACAATAATCAGTCCTTTGTAGAGACGGCGATTTATCGCGTCTTAATGTATCGCGTCCTTATTATGCGCAACACATCCTACAAAGGTTTAAAGATATAATTAAATTATTTTAGGAGTAATTTTTATGGTTATATTATCATCTAATCTTTCTTTAACAGAGTTTCTGGAATTACCAGAAACTAAACCAGCTAGTGAATATATTGATGCAAAAATCTACCAAAAACCAATGCCGCAGGGAAAACATAGCAGAATCCAAACTCGTTTATCAACCGAGATTAATCGGATAAGCGAACCTGAGCAAAAAGCTTTAGCATTAACTGAATTACGCTGCACATTTGAAGGACGTTCTTTAGTTCCAGATATTGCTGTATTTGAATGGTCACAGCTTATTGTTGATGAAGATGGGGAAATTGCCAATAAGTTTCAAATTTATCCAGATTGGATAATTGAAATTTTATCACCTGACCAATTTCCTAACCGGGTGATTGATAAAATTATTTTTTGTATTAATCATGGTACAAAATTAGGTTGGTTTATTGACTCTAATGATAAATCTGTGATGGTATTTCAACCCAATAAATTACCGGAAGTTAAATATAATAATGATAAATTGACTGTTCTTGATGTATTAACAGATTGGCAAATTATGCCAGCAGATATATTTAGTTGGTTAAAAGTTAAATAATTAAAAGGACGCTTATAAACCGCATCTCTCTCCTAAGAGGATGTTTGAAAAGTTCTCTTCTTGGTAGCAAAACGTTTTAGATCCCCCTAAATCCCCCTTAAAAAGGGGGACTTTGATTCCGGTTCCCCCCTTTTTAAGGGGGGTTAGGGGGGATCAATAAGTGCCTAAAATCACAGCGAAACACTTTTCAAACAACCTCTAAGACTACGGGCACTGGGGGTTAGGTCTGTATTACATTCAACTCAGAAGCCCTATAGTAGGTTGAATTGAGGCTTTGCAAAACCCAACAAAGCTTTGATAATGTTAGGTCTACGTTTCTCAACCCAACCTACACCTTACGGAAAACACTTAAATTAGAAAGCAAACTGGGGTTTGAGTAAGTCAAAGCTGCTTTTGCTTGCGGAAAACACCAAAATGAGAAAGCAAACTGGGGTTTGAGAAAGTCAAAGCTGCTTTTGCTTGCGGAAAACACTAAAATGAGAAAGCAAAAGCTTCTTTTGAGTAAGTCAAAGCTGCTTTTGCTTGCGGAAAACACCAAAATGAGAAAGCAAAAGCTTCTTTTGAGTAAGTCAAAGCTGATTTTGAGAAAGCATTTCAGTATATTGAGCAAGCAAACGGGCATTTTTATAAAGCAATTAGGTCTTTTGATAAAGTAATCAGCAAATTTACCTGACAATTTAAAATCACGGGTGAACAAATCAAGCCAACATTTAGAGCAATGTTTTAACTTATTAAAAGCTGGTAGTGAATGCGGGATTGTTATTCATAGTAGTTTTTATAATGATTTAGGAGCTAAACAATTACGTGAAATATTGTTTAGTCAGACTCAAGTAACTGTACTATTCTGTTTTGAAAACCGCAAGACAATTTTTGAAGGTGCTGATAGCCGATTTAAATTTGTTGTTCTTACTTTTGAAAAAGGCGGTAACACTGAAAAATTCCCTGCCGCTTTTATGCATCATGATGTTTTGGAATTACAAAGATTTCCAAAAAAAGACAGCATATCAATAAGTCTTGAGCTTATACGCCGCCTATCACCTGATTCACTTTCAGTAGTGGAATTTAAAAATGAAATAGACTTCCGCATTTCTGAAAAAATGATCGAGTTCCCATTACTGGGTGAAAAAATAGAGGATAAGCAGAATTTGACGAACTAGCGCAAGAAGTCGGTTTAGGTTCCCATCAACAAGGCGTTACCGACGCAGCAGAACGCGCCAAACTCCGTGCCGAACTCGATGGAATGGTAGCACACCTTTACGGCTTAACTGAAGATAAATTTAGCTACATCCTCACTACTTTTCCGATTGTGAATGCAACTGTTAAAGAAGCAGCATTAAAAGCTTATCGTAACTTTGCCCCAATGTTTGGAAACTCAAAATTAGTCTGTAGTTAGTCTCTCGTTTTGACTTTTCACGTTATGTGGAAAAGCCACAAAAAACCTAACCCCCTAACCCCCTTCCCTACAAGGGAAGGGGGAACTTTTAAAGTTTCTCTCCTTTTAGGAGAGAGATTTAGAGAGAGGTTTTACATATACCGTGAAAAGTCTTGTCTCTCGTTCCCATGCAAAGCATAAAAACGAGGATTACTAACAGTGTGACAAATATTTGTAATTTTGAATACGAACTGACTTGTTACATTACAGTTTGAAGTATATTTATTGCCTCTATCTACAGAAAGACAAAACATATTATTTGTAATTTTTTAAAATTCTTAATTTAAAATTGTAAATTTTATCTTGTGTAAATGAAAAACTTTAATTTCTTAATATTTTATTTTAAATTCAGCACAGAGTTTGAATAGTATTATGCTTCGTTAAAATGGAATTGCTACTATGGATACAAAAATGTATTTAAATAAAGTCTAATAAATTACTATATAAATCCGGCAGCATTTACCTAGTCGTAATTTTAGAACCGTGCAAATTCATCCTCACTCCGAATTTAACCATAGCCGCGATCGCCGCGAACAGGGTTTGCAAAATTTGCTCGACCGCCTTGTTAAAACTATGCAGCGCGATGAATTAGTCCGGCAAACAACCAATCAACTCAGAGAATCGCTTCAGGTCGATCGGGTGGTGTTGTATTATTTTTACAGTCAGTGGCAAGGTCAAGTGACTTTTGAATCTTTGAGTTCTCAAGAATTCTCAATACTTGGTTCCACTGGCCCAGATGATTGTTTTAACAACGAGTATGCTGCTTTATACTTAGCAGGACGGGTAAAGGCGATCGCTGATATTGAATTAGAGCCAATCGAGGCTTGTCACCGAGACTTTCTCCGCAATATGCAGGTTCGCGCCAACTTGGTTGTACCAATTGTCATCCCTAGAGGATTATGGGGATTGTTAGTAGCACATCACTGTCAAGGGCCTCATGATTGGTCGCCATCAGATATAGAAATGATGCAAATAGGGGCACAAACTCTAGCAACAGATCGTAATATTTTGGAGAGTTAAAACAATTCGTAATTCGTAATTCGTGGTTAAAAGGGCGGTTAGAAACCGCGTCTACACAGGCAAAACCCACGAAGGTGGGTTTCAAACCCTCAATTTTTTCTAGATTAAGGAGAAAGAATTATGAAATTTGCTTACACGGTTATTTGGGTAGACGATGTAGTTAAAACTGTTGAGTTTTACGAAAAAGCCTTTGGTCTAGTTCGCCGCACTCTCGTGGATAAGGGACAATCTCTCTGGGCGGAAATCGAAACCGGAAACACCACATTAGCTTTCTCCTCTAGTAGCGAAGCACAGAAGTTATTTCCTGGTGGCTGCCATCCCAACGAGGCTACACAACCACCAGCATTAATTCAAATCTCATTTATTACTCCTGATGTTGGCAGCGCTTACATGAGAGCGATCGGAGCAGGTGCAAAAACCCTAGATGCTCCTAAAAGTCAGCCTGGGGGACAAATGATTGCTCGCGTCCGCGATCCCAATGGTGTGCTAGTGTCGTTGATGAGTGCCTAAAGCGATCGCGACCTTATAGAGTGGGAGGATAAAACTTACTCTCTATGTGATGTACTGAGGTTTGTGTTAATGCGCCAACGCGGGATTACAGAGGCATTGTCTACCGATCGGCACTTCGAGCAAGAAGGGTTTATCTGCTTACTGCGAGCAGCAGGCTAACACGACAAAATAAACGACAGATTTTAATTTTTACACTTCGGTTAAATTGATTGTGTTGCTGGTAAACATTTATTTTCTCTAATCCCCAATCTCAAATTTTATGGATTCAAATCCAGCATTGTGTGCAGCGATCGCCAATCACATTACCACCAATCCTCAAAAACAAATTACTTTTGCCCAATTCATGGACATGGCATTATACCACCCTGAATACGGCTACTATTCCAGCGATGCAGTCAAAATAGGTTTTAAAGATAGTGATTTTTTTACCTCTCCCAACCTCTGTTCTGACTTTGGCGAGTTACTCGCAGAACAATTTTTGCAAATGTGGGAGATTTTAGGAAAACCTGTACCCTTTTCTCTGGTAGAAATGGGAGCAGGTCAAGGATTGCTAGCTTTGCATATCCTTAAATATCATCAACTGCACTACCCAGATTTTTTTACCGCCCTAGAGTACATCATTGTTGAAAAGTCGCCAACTTTAAAACAAGAACAGCAGCAACGCTTGCAAGATTTCCCGGTGCGTTGGTGTAATTTAGAGGAGATACCACCAAATGCGATCGCAGGTTGCTTTTTCTCTAACGAGTTAGTAGATGCGTTCCCCGTGCATCAATTCATCCTAGAAACGGGAGAACTCCGAGAAATTTATGTAACTACAGATAGTAATGAGAAAGAAACCTGCTCATCATTTGTGGAAGTCACAGGGGAACCTTCAACGCCCCAACTAGCTGAATATTTAGACTTAGTGGAAATGAACTTTACCCAAAGTGCATATCCCGATGGCTACCGTAGTGAAATTAATTTAGCTGCTCTAGACTGGTTGAGTATAGTAGCAGACCGCTTGCAGCGCGGCTATGTGTTAACAATTGATTATGGCTACCCCGCCAATCGTTACTACAATCCCAGGCGATCGCAAGGAACGTTACAGTGCTATTATCACCACCGCTTCCATGACAATCCTTATATTAATATTGGGCGACAAGATATAACTGCCCATGTTGACTTTACAGCTTTGGAACGCTGGGGTGAGAAATGTAACTTAAAGAATGTTGGTTTTATCCAGCAGGGGTTATTTTTGATGGCATTGGGGTTAGGCGATCGTATTGCAACCCTTTCCGATCGAAAACAACCTCTTTCGCAGTTACTACAGCATCGGGATGCACTACACCAACTTATAGATCCCACAGGACTTGGCGGTTTTGGAGTCTTAATTCAGAGCAAAGGTCTGAACAATACAGAAATTTCTCAACGATTAAAAGGATTGATTCTGCCAGAGTAAGTGTAAATTTGAAAAGTTAAAACTCTATTTAAGAATGCAGTATCAGTCTTATTTGGACTAGCATAACAGTGATTACAGTAAAGTTAAACACCCTACCAAAGTAATAATTATGTCCACTCATGACCTGTTAATGCTAGTAACACTACTTACCCCTGGTATATTACTGTCAGTGATAATTATGTTAACTTTTGCTGCCGGTGGTTGATTGCCAGGTTAGGGAGTAACAAAACTGGATTTAGGATTGTATCTTAAATTTAAAATAACTACTTCCCAACTAAATTTGAATCAAACAATGCGATGTTCACAATGGGCTATAACGCTCGATGACTCGCTCTAAGCGTTGGCGCAGCCTCTCATAGAGACGCTACGCGAACGCTATCGGTGACGCTGTATTAAAGGAACGTAAAAAATGAAGGTGGCATTTCTGGGAACTGGACTGATGGGACTACCAATGGCTCAAAGGTTATTAGCCGCAGATATACAGCTAGTTGCCTACAATCGTACCCCAGAAAAATTAGCATCACTACAAGCAGCTGGGGCTGAAATTGCTACACATCCCCGCCACGCCATTCGTGCTGCTGAGTGCGTAATTCTTATGCTGACTAATGCCCCAGCCATTTATAATGTGTTGCTTTCAGATACTGCTTGGCAAACTTTGGAAGGACGCACGATTATCCAAATGGGAACAATCACGCCCACAGAAAGCCAGGAAATTAGAGATGCAGTTGTTGGGGGTGGTGGTGAGTACTTAGAAGCGCCCGTATTAGGGAGTATCCCAGAAGCAAAAGCTGGCAAGTTGAATGTTATGGTAGGGGCCGAGCCAGAACAATACGAACGCCACTTGAAGTTACTGCAAAATTTTGGGACAGAACCTTTACTTATCGGGCCAGTGGGATCTGCGGCGGCGCTTAAATTGGCACTAAATCAACTAATAGCTTCTCTAACAACTAGCTTTGCTCTGAGTCTAGCTTTTGTCCAACGTCAAGGTGTCGATGTAGATGTGTTTATGCAAATCTTGCGCGACAGTCCCCTCTATGCAGCTACCTTTGACAAAAAGCTACAACGGATGTTAGATGGCAATTATGCCGATCCCAATTTCCCCACAAAACACTTGCTTAAAGATACGGAGTTATTTATCTCAGAAGCGAAATTTCAAAGTTTGGATCTCAGCAGTATTAAAGGAGTGCGGCAAATCTTGCAAACAGCCGTAAAAATGTCATTTGCTGATGATGATTACTCATCACTATTTTCAGTCATTAAGGAATGGGGAGAAGCGATTGGGGAATAAAGAATTTAAGCTTTATCTCATATCATGTCCGGTTAAAGACTTATCATTAAGACCGCAGAGGCGCAGAGGTGCAGAGGTGAGGGGTTTTTGGGCTTTCTGCATAGATTTAGGAATTATAACTAATTAGTCGGACAGGATATCACGCCTCAAGGCAGTGGGAAACTTGGCCTTAACAGCCACGTATAAAGGGTTTTTACTAAAGCTTGAAGCATTCATTTTTGCATTTACTGTTCGACAAGCATTTATTGAATGAGCAAATTATGATACTCTAAACTGGTTCAGTAATTGTCTTTTTGATTCAATCGAAGTTGGGGTTATGCGTAGTGCAACCCCAACTTGTAGTGCGCGATCGCATGAATCGACGAATGCAAAAAACCTAGAATTTGATAACCCGCAACTTGAGTTAATAGACGATCGCTGACCATTAATAGTAGTTTAGCGGGGAAATGGTAGAGATTCAGGCACAGACGAAGGCTGAGGTTGAGGTTCAGGTTGAGGATTGAGAAAATCCTGCCAAGTCTTAATTTGCTCTTGCGCTGCACTGTAAGCAGCACTACCGCGTGGAACCGATTTGGCAATATCAATGCCTCTAGCAATATCAGACTGACCTTGAGTGCGTGCTATTTCTAACAATTGCTGACTCCATTGGTCAATAGCTTGATTTGCATCCATACGTAAGATGCTATTGTTTGAAACTCGATCCGCTAATCGTATTGCCTCAACTAAGGCTTCTGGAGTGCCAGCCGCCCCGACTTCCTGGGCTTTTTTCCAGTTTTCTCTAGTGCGAATTTGCCCTTCCCAGTCATCGATCGCAGCTTGTGCTTCTTGTGAAAGCGCCCTTCCTGATGAAGCTATTTGTTGAGCTGTGCTAATGGCGGCGGTGAGATTGCCACTCTGGGCCAGTTCTTGTGCTCGATCTAAGTAAGGTTGATCTTGAATTCGCTCAATCTTTCCTACCCAAGTACGAATTTTTTTGCGTGCTTCTGGATATAACGCACGACCTCGACGAATTTCGCTAGCCTGGGCGATCGCAGCTTGCAAGGAGTTAATATCCTCGAATATTGCTATCTGTTCCGCGCGGTCTAAGTAAGGTTGGTCTTCAATTGTCTCCACTTGGGCATTCCAGCGACCTATCTCTTGTCTAGCTTCTGCGCCTCTAGGGTTACTAGCAGGAATAAGCTGCACTTGGGCGATCGCTGCTGTTAAATTAGGAACTGTTCCCTGACTAGCCAATATTCTTGCTTTTTCCAGATGGGCAACATCTTCAATTTCCAACTGCCAACGAGCAATTAGTTGCTGTGCTTCGTTATACACTGGTCTGGAGGGGTCGATTTGTTGTGCTTGAGCGATCGCTGCCTCTAAACCAGAAACATTACCGATCCAAGCACTTCTTTTCGCGTCAGCTATGGCAATAAAGTCATCAGTTTCGCCTTGTAGTTTCGTACTTTCCGGTATTTGCCTAGCAATATTCAGCGCTTCATCCGCATCCTGCTTGTCTAGTTTCGCCTGTGCCAATTCCAGCATTTTGCGTCCAAATGCCGGAATCGCTTCCTGAGCTTTTTGATAAAGGTAACTTTCCTGCCCAATAGACTCCGCTAACTCAATCGCTTTTAGAATGTTATCGACTGCTTTGCTGTTTGCTAAACTTTCGGCTTTTCCTAACTTATCGCCATCTTCTCGTGCTGTAGCAATCAGACTATTCAATTGGTCGTATTTAGTACCCGCCCAGTACTGATTGTCTACGCGCAGCATTTTAGCGGATAACATGAACGCTGATTGCCAGCGCCGTTCCTTTACTTCGGCGATCGCACCGTTGTATGTGGCTTCAGCCTTTGACCAAATTGACTGCCATTTGTCAACTTGTTCATTGACTAATTTATAAGCTGCTACATCTTCGGGTATCTTACGAGCAGTCGCAATCGCTTCTTCTAAATTCCCAGTTTGGAAACTTTGATCGGCTAACTTCAAAATATCCCGCGACCATTCTTCAATGAAACGATCGATTTCTCCATGCAACGGGTGATTTTGTGGTAGTTGCTTCACCAGAGCGATCGCTTGTAATAGGTCGTTCACTGTTTGCTTAGAAGCCGCTAACTGAGCGCAATGTAGTCGCACAGAAGCACTAGCTAGCGGCCAGAAAATCGAGGGGCAATTAGGAGCAGCAGGCAACTTGAACAGCATTGCCATTGCCAAAAATCCTACACTGCCGGGAATCAACATTAGTAGTACTAGCCACAATGTCCAGCTTTTCATCCAGCGTGGCCACTTCCTAGAAGTACTACTGAGTTGGGCAGTTTCTTCTGAATGACTATTTATAGATGATTCTTTCGTATGGTTTTTTTTTCGCCGTTTCACTGACTTGGAAGTAGAACCAGTAGCTGGGACATCAAATGGCTGAGTTTCACCGAATTGTTCTGTTCGGGATAATCTTTTGCTTTGATCTGGCTTTCTTCCACTGGCTGAAGACCAACTGTCTGGAATATCCCGCTCTGTCATCTCTCACACCAAAATAATTGAATAGCGCTCTGTTTTAGGTTGATAATTCCATTGTTGACATAGTAACTTTCTCATCATTAAAAAGCTACTTTTTTGATTATCTCTCTCCACAGAGTACCATTATCAATCTCAAAAATCAGTGCTATTTTATACTTTATCCTCAAACAGCAGATTCGGCTTGCAAATCGGAAATTAGTTGAGCTAACTGATCGCTACTTGCCTGATAGACGTTGCCGCAAAAGTCGCAAGTTGCTTCAGCACCATCATCCTTGATAATCATATCTTGCAGTTCAGCTTCTCCCAAAATCTTTAGTGCCCCCAAAACGCGATCGAAAGAGCAACCACAGTGGAAGCGCAACATTTGGCGTTCGGAAAAGATTTCCAATCCCATGTCTCCCAATAAGTCACCAAAGATTTCAGGTAACGTCTTCCCAGCTTGCAACAATGGCGTAAATCCTGCTAGACTAGCTACCCGTGATTCCAACGTTTCTACTAAAGCTTCGTCTCTGGCGGCTTTCGGCAATACTTGTATCAGTAATCCTCCAGCAGCAGTTACTCCCGCTGCTCCCACAAACACACCTAAAACTAAAGCCGAAGGTGTTTGTTCGGAATTCACCAGATAATGAGCGACATCATCACCAATTTCGCCAGAAACTAGTTCTACCGTACTAGAGTAAGGATAACCTCGACCAATATCTCGCACAACGTAGAGGTAGCCGCTACCCACAGCACCACCAACATCTAATTTACCTTTGGCATTAGGAGGCAATTCTACAGATGGATTCCCAACATATCCGCGTACTGTACCATCTAAGCCTGCGTCTACTAATATGCCACCCAAAGGGCCATCGCCCTTCACCCGAACATTAACCCTCGATCCAGTCCGCTTCATACTAGAAGCCATTAACAAGCCCGCCGTCATAGTCCGACCCAGTGCTGCCGTTGCCACATAAGAAAGCTTGTGGCGCTGCCGTGCTTCTTCTGTTAAACGTGTGGCGATCGCACCTACGGCACGAATTCCACCTTCGGCTGCTGTTGCACGAATTAACTGATCCGCCATGAATAACCTTACATTTCTTAACAAGTTCACTTTTTCTATTCTAAGTTCTCTGCTGCAAGAAAAGTAACGTAGTGGGGTGTTACGCAAATAAAGGGCGGTCATTAGTCATTAGTTATTTGCAAAGGACAAAGGACTGATGACTAATGACAAAAACTATTTGCAATATTAGAAATAGCGATGTCTTAATCTTTAGGTAATCCGAGAAAAATGCTGGGTAATTTTCAACAAAGCCAACTACGGATTGAAATCGAAGCATCAACAGATGCAATTCGTGACAGTCTGCTGCATCCCGTGCAACTAAAAAAATGGCTTTTAGGGCAACGTTTTGCGCCAGGAATGCCAGAAGAACTGCTTCCCGGATTCCAGTTTACAACCTGGACTGGGCCAGTCGCGATTCATCATCAAGTAAACGTTGTCAAATCCAACTGCTTTCGCTTAGTACTCAGTGGAGGCATTGACGGGTTCCACGAATGGTATTGGGGAGAAGGTTGGGTACAGTCCCGCTTGGAAGGAGTTTCAATTTTGCCCTTGAATTTGGGTCAAACACTCAGCTTGTTGAGCTTGCGCCAGTTTTTAGCAACTCAAGAACGTTTAACTGACTGAACGTAGCAAAGGGATTTTCCTTGTCTCTATGGCTAGCCCTTTCAAGGTAACTCCAAAAATCTCTTTTTTTTCTCTTCGCCACGGACACTTTGCTCAAGTAGGGAAACCCGCTCATGCAAGTGTCCTCCTATGTAGCTCTGCGGTTTAAAAGTAATTTATCTCACTACTCTAAACGTAGGCAACACAGAATTGCATAGGTTAAAATTCTTAAACCCTTGTGCATCATGTTGTCCACTTTCTACACTTATGGGAATTAGTTTTTCCTTGACCAATTTATAGCGGCTATCAGTGCCATCATCATATTTCAGGTGTTCTTCAAAGGCTAGTTTTGGGGTGGTTATAGCTATTGCTTCCCCTTGTAAAAAATCTTTATCTTGGTTTTACGACCAATACTGAACAATTAGCCTCTTCTACAACTTGACTGCTAACAGAACCCTGAACAATTCGTTTCATTCCCATCAAGCCCCGACTGCCAATTACGATTAAGTCAGTTTTATAAATATTGGCAAGACGAATAATCTCTTCAGCGGGATCGCCAGTTACTAACTCTAACTCACTTCTGGTTGATAAGTTTTCCTGATATAATTGCAGTTGCTTTTCAATATGAAAATAAGAAAACGTTGGGGACTCTGGCTGAGGGCGATCGGCAGGTAGTTCCATTTCTGACTCTGGCGTGAGAAACACATGACAGAGAATAACCTTGGCGTCTTTTGAAAACACCAAACTATTTAAAGCTTGAATTACTCGTTCTGAAATATCCGAACCATCCAGAGCTACCAAAACACTATTTAGCACTGCTCTCGTCTCCTAAAAAGTAGACCCCTTACATACATAAGTATCTAGCAAAATTAGTCGGCAGTGACACTAAACTAATTTTTTATCTGACACTTAGTTTATATATTTAAGGCCACGCCATAGGTCAGCTAGTTTTACACCACTTTCATACGAACGGGTTGTAGCAACTTTTCTGGAGAAGCTTTTCACGAGTTTTTGAGAGAGGAAAACCCTCTCCCAGAAACTACTGTCGGCAATGCCCGACTCGTGCTTAAAGGGTAGCTGAAGGTAGAATAGCAGATGGTGTGCTTTAGCGTAGCTTACCGTAGGTATCGTTATCCAAACTTCCAGTTATCAGAAAAATTAAGCATTCCAAATCATTATTCTTGCTGAATTCGGCGTCGGACTGAATCAGCATGGGAAGGTAAACCTTCTGCTGTTGCTAGCACATCTATGGCACCAGCCACATTTTGCAGTGCGGTTTGGGAGTATTGAATAATACTGGAGTGTTTAAGGAAAGTTTCAACACCCAATGCCGAAGCATAGCGGGCAGCACCAGAAGTTGGCAAGGTATGATTAGGACCTGCCAAATAGTCTCCTACAGCCTCTGGTGTTGAGTAACCCAAAAAGATTGCCCCAGCGTGGCGAATCTGTGGTAAGAGTGCCCAAGGGTCTTTGACTTCTAATTCCAGGTGTTCGGGAGCAAATTCATTTGAGAGTTCTGCTGCGGCTTGGAGCGATTCCACAACGATAATCAAGCCGTAGTGAGCGATCGCTTTTTCTGTGTCTATTCGCCGTGGATGATCGACTAGCTGTCTTTCCAAGGCTAATTGCACGTTTTTCGCCAAAGCAGCATCTGTCGTCAGCAAAATTGCTGCTGCCATTGGATCGTGTTCGGCTTGGGCTAGTAAGTCAGCAGCTACATGCACTGGATTTGCGGTTTCATCAGCAATTACCAGCACTTCGCTCGGACCCGCCAAAGAATCAATACCGACGGTGCCGTAGACAAGTTTTTTGGCTAGGGTGACATAAATATTACCCGGTCCAGTAATCACATTCACTTTCGGAATTGTTTCTGTACCATAAGCTAAAGCGGCGATCGCTTGTGCGCCCCCAATACGATAAATTTCTTGCACCCCTGCTTCTTGGGCAGCTACCAAGACTGCTGGGTTAATAGCACCCTTTGGGCCTGGTGGTGTTACCATCACCACGTGCGGTACAGCAGCAACATGAGCCGGAATTGCATTCATTAGTACTGTACTGGGATAGGCGGCACGACCACCAGGCACATACAACCCGGCTCGGTCTACAGGGGTGTAGCGTTTGCCCAGTACTACTTCATCGTCACCAAAGTGTACCCAGCTTTTTGGTACTCGCTGACGATGAAACGTTTCAATTTGGCGGCAAGCTAGCCGAACTGCACTCAACAACTCTTTTGATACCTGTTGATAGGCTGCATCCAATTCCGAGCCTGTAACTCGGAGTTCTTCTGCTTTCAGGGTTTGTTTGTCAAATTCGTCCGTGTAATGCAATACAGCTTTGTCGCCTTGGCGCTTCACTGCTTGCAAAATTTCCCGCACCGTTGCTTCTTTGTGAAGTACCTGTTCGTCATGGGTGCGATCGCAGATGCGTTGTAGTTCTGCTCTAACGTCTGCCTGCTGAGTAATAATTCGCAGCATGGAGTAAGGACAATGCCAAAATTATAATATTGCCACCTGAGATTTAGTATTGCTCTTGACCCACTGGGGTGTGCAAGCTCACTCTAATTCTCTTCTCTAGCTTAACCTGGATTTTTTTGATACTCTCAAGGCTACCAGCGTATAGTTTGCTTAAGAAGGCGACTTAATTGCTCAATCCGACAAGCCTCGACTGGCTAGCGGTAGGAAGGAGGTGTGCCATTTCCCACTCCCCTTACACCCTTTCCCTCAATCCTTGGGGGATGCAGATGGTATGTTTACACATCCAATCCTCTGAATTTACAGAGGTTAGGCTTTGAGTATAATTTTTACTTATTTCCCTAACTTTTACTACTTAATGTGTGTACAGGCACAATATATCGGCTCTATACTTGAGAACCCCTGAGATTTAGCTCTTGATAGTTCCTGCCTCTAAATAATACATTTGGTTTACGGACAAATTATATTTATCGGCGATCGCATTGCTTAATCAGGTTGTGATGAGTTAGGGTGACATTTATTTAGATGTATTTTAGTTTAACGCATTTCCTCAATTGACGAAATACCAAATTGGCGACTAGAGACTATAGAACTAAATAATATTGATGATCTTCATTCATGCCCAATACCTAATCCCATAATTTTTTTAGGAAATTATAACATTGGCAATTTGGATGCTATATTAGTAAGTCTAGTAGTGTGTGTACATAATTAATAATCGTATTTTTGGAATTGACTGTGGCGAATACAAAGTCTGCTCTTAAGCGTGCCCAAATCGCAGAACGTAACCGACTGCGTAATAAATCTTACAAATCAGCAGTCAAGACGCTGATGAAGAAATACCTCAATGCTGTAGCTGCTTATACAGCTAATCCTACCCCAGAATTAAAACAAGAAGCACAGGCTCGGTTATCCGAGGCTTACGGCAAAATTGATAAGGCGATCAAACGAGGTGTTCTTCACCCAAACAATGGGGCAAGGAAAAAATCAAGATTGGCTCACAGACTAAAACCCATCACACAAACAGCTGAGTAGTCATTGGTAATTTGTCCTTAGTCATTAGTCATTGGTAACAAAACAAACGACAAATGACAAAGGACAAACAACAAAGGACAAAAGATGCAACTGATAGACACGCACGTACATCTCAACTTTGATAGTTTTCAGCCGGATTTAGCAATAGTGCGATCGCGGTGGCAAGAAGCAGGTGTAGTGCGTTTAGTGCATTCCTGTGTTCACCCGGAGGAGTTTTCCAGTATTCAATCCATAGCCCAAGAGTTCCCCGAAATTAGTTTTGCTGTGGGATTACATCCTTTAGATGCTGATAAATGGAATAGCGAGACAGCTGAGAAAATCAAAACTTTAGCGAGTTCTGACTCAAATGTAGTAGCAATTGGGGAAATGGGGCTGGATTTTTACAAAGCTGATAACTATGAGCAACAATATCTGGTGTTTGAGTCTCAGCTGGCGATCGCATCTGAACTCAACTTACCAGTGATTATCCACTGCCGCGACGCTGCTGTGGCAACCAGAGAAGTGTTGCAAAAATGGCGGGAACTCAAAGGAGAAAGAGTGCGGGGTGTGATGCATTGCTGGGGAGGAACACCTGAAGAAACTCAATGGTTTCTCGATTTAGGCTTTTATATAAGCTTTAGCGGAACGGTGACATTTAAAAGCGCCAAAGCGATTCAATCTTCTGCGGCGATGGTGAGTAGCGATCGCCTATTGATTGAAACAGACTGTCCTTTCCTCGCTCCAGTTCCGAAACGGGGCGAGAGGCGCAACGAGCCTGCCTACGTACTTTATGTAGCCGAACAAGTAGCTAAACTGCGTCAGGAAACGGTAGAGGCGATCGCCCATCAAACCACCCAAAATGCTTGTGAATTATTCGGTCTGTCAATATCAAGTGTGTCCTAGTATCTTTTGTTCAGTTGTGTTAAAAAAATAAAACTATAGGGAGACAAAAATATGCTAATATTATTGCCTCAAAAAGATTTTGCTTGCGCCATAATAATAGAGAAAGGAGCATAAAACTTCTCATCTTAATTTTCGATACTGTTATGGCTTGCCCATCCTCAAAATCTCTACAAGCGGATGCTCTCCACGCATTACTAACCGTACCAACCTAAATTGAGCTAGACTTTTGCACAACATCGGTTTAGTGTGTATTGAACCTATTCAAAATCGTTAAACAAAAATTGCCTTGTGAGTATAATCCAGCAAAATGAAGTGATTCTGATTCAAAATCGACAAGGTGCGGATCGTTCCCTCAGTCTTAGGATATCTAAAATATCACTGAAGAGTATCAACAGCGGAGTGGATTTAAAACACACTGTGTAGAGCTGCGTCAGGGAATTAACGCGCTTTTTGGAGGGGAAGTGAAGAAAGTAAATCAAGTTCAGGAATATTTTAACTGGATATTCTTTTTGGAATGGGCATTGGGGAGCCAGTGTGTTGAGCAGCTTTGGCGACTTGTACCACTTCGAGGAAGTAAGCTATGCATAGCGTCTGCGACAAGACAAGCAACTGGCGTCATTGGGCATGAGATGCAGGAGGAAAAGACTTTCAGCAAGTTTTCCCCCAATCCCATAGTACCGAGTGCCCATTACTTAGTCCCTGTTAGGGGTGATTGCTTCCTTGTCAAAATTGCTTATTCCAGCCAGATTTAATCGCTGCGGTCTACACCCATAAATCACAAGTGTGTAAGAAAAAGTTCCCAAATAGCTAAGGACACTGGCTAGCAGTGGGAAGCGTCAAACAGCAGTGTCCAAGGGAAAATTGTACCAGGTTGACAAAGGAAGAGGCATGACTAAAGAAACATATATGGAACCCGCCTTTCTGTTGCCCGACTTGATTGAAATCCAGCGCTCAAGCTTTCGCTGGTTTTTAGAAGAAGGGCTGATAGAAGAACTAAACTCCTTTAGTCCTATTACAGATTATACGGGTAAATTAGAACTGCACTTTTTGGGTCATAACTACAAACTCAAGGAGCCAAAGTACAGCGTCGAAGAAGCCAAACGGCGGGATAGTACTTATGCTGTTCAAATGTATGTTCCCACACGTCTAATTAATAAAGAAACCGGGGAAATCAAAGAGCAAGAGGTATTCATTGGTGATTTGCCTTTGATGACCGATCGCGGCACGTTTATTATTAACGGGGCCGAGCGGGTAATTGTCAACCAAATAGTGCGATCGCCAGGCGTTTATTACAAATCAGAAATCGACAAAAACGGGCGACGTACTTATTCAGCTAGCTTAATTCCCAACCGAGGAGCATGGCTGAAATTTGAAACAGACCGCAACGATTTGGTGTGGGTACGCATTGACAAAACCCGCAAACTCTCAGCGCAGGTACTTCTAAAGGCTTTAGGGTTATCAGACAACGAAATTTTTGATGCCTTACGCCACCCAGAGTATTTTCAGAAAACCATCGAAAAAGAAGGGCAATTCTCTGAAGAAGAAGCTCTGATGGAGTTATATCGCAAACTCCGTCCTGGTGAACCACCTACAGTATTAGGTGGACAACAACTCCTAGACTCCCGATTCTTTGACCCGAAACGTTATGACCTTGGTCGCGTTGGACGGTACAAACTCAACAAGAAATTGCGCCTTTCTGTCCCAGATACAATGCGTGTGTTGACTCCTGGCGATATCTTGGCAGCCGTAGATTACCTGATCAACCTAGAGTATGATATTGGTAATATTGACGACATCGATCACTTAGGCAATCGTCGGGTGAGAAGCGTCGGTGAATTGCTGCAAAACCAAGTGAGAGTAGGCTTAAACCGCCTAGAGAGAATTATTCGGGAACGGATGACCGTATCCGATGCTGAAGTGCTAACTCCCGCTTCTTTGGTGAACCCCAAACCGTTAGTAGCAGCAATTAAAGAATTCTTTGGTTCCAGCCAATTAAGTCAGTTCATGGATCAAACCAATCCCTTAGCAGAACTGACCCACAAACGCCGTCTAAGTGCCCTTGGCCCTGGTGGTTTAACCCGCGAACGCGCCGGGTTTGCCGTGCGGGATATTCACCCTAGTCACTATGGACGCATTTGCCCCATTGAAACACCAGAAGGTCCCAACGCTGGATTGATTGGCTCCTTAGCAACCCATGCGCGGGTTAACCTGTACGGCTTCCTCGAAACACCATTTAGACCTGTAGAAAATGGGCGAGTCAGATTTGATCTGCCTCCAGCCTACATGACAGCCGATGAAGAAGACGATCTACGGGTTGCTCCGGGAGACATTCCTGTAGATGAAACCGGACACATTATTGGTCCACTAGTACCAGTCCGTTATCGTCAAGAATTTTCCACCACAACACCAGAACAGGTGGACTACGTAGCAGTATCTCCCGTACAGATTGTGTCGGTAGCAACCAGCATGATTCCCTTCTTGGAGCATGATGACGCTAACCGAGCGCTGATGGGATCGAACATGCAACGGCAAGCAGTCCCCCTGCTCAAGCCAGAACGCCCTTTGGTGGGTACCGGTTTGGAAGCCCAAGGAGCAAGAGACTCCGGGATGGTGATTGTATCGCGTACTGATGGCGATGTCACTTATGTAGATGCTACAGAAATTCGCGTCCGTCCTAAACCTAATACCCCAGAAATTAAGTACACCCTTTCCAAGTATCAACGTTCCAACCAAGACACCTGTTTAAATCAGAAGCCTCTCGTCCGCATTGGTGAACGGGTTGTTGCTGGTCAGGTATTGGCTGATGGCTCCTCCACCGAAGGCGGTGAATTGGCGCTAGGACAAAATATCGTCGTTGCCTATATGCCTTGGGAAGGGTACAACTACGAAGATGCAATTTTAATCTCTGAAAGACTGGTACAGGATGATGTCTACACCTCAATTCACATTGAAAAATATGAAATTGAAGCTAGACAAACCAAACTGGGGCCAGAAGAAATCACTAGAGAAATTCCCAATGTCGGGGAAGATGCCTTGCGTCAGTTGGATGAACAGGGAATCATTCGGATTGGGGCGTGGGTAGAAGCTGGAGATATCTTGGTAGGAAAAGTCACACCCAAGGGTGAATCTGACCAACCGCCAGAAGAAAAACTCTTACGTGCCATCTTTGGTGAGAAAGCACGGGATGTGCGAGACAATTCTCTGCGAGTACCAAACGGTGAAAAAGGTCGCGTAGTTGATGTGCGCTTGTTTACTCGCGAACAAGGCGATGAACTACCACCAGGAGCCAATATGGTAGTCCGGGTGTATGTTGCGCAAAAACGCAAAATCCAAGTTGGGGACAAAATGGCAGGACGCCACGGTAATAAAGGGATTATTTCTCGGATATTACCGGCGGAAGATATGCCTTATTTGCCCGATGGTTCACCAGTGGACATTGTACTTAACCCCTTGGGTGTACCCAGTCGGATGAACGTCGGACAAGTATTTGAGTGCCTCTTGGGTTGGGCTGGTCAAACCTTGGGAGTGCGATTTAAGATTACTCCGTTTGATGAAATGTACGGTGAAGAATCATCACGCCGAATCGTACATGGCAAATTGCAAGAAGCACGAGACGAAACAGGGAAAGACTGGGTATATAACCCAGATAACCCAGGCAAAATCATGGTGTATGACGGTCGTACAGGCGAACCCTTTGACCGAGCAATTACCATCGGTGTGGCTTACATGCTGAAACTGGTGCATTTGGTGGATGATAAAATCCACGCCCGTTCTACAGGGCCATACTCACTGGTGACTCAGCAACCCTTGGGTGGTAAAGCACAACAAGGTGGTCAGAGGTTTGGAGAAATGGAAGTGTGGGCATTGGAAGCCTTTGGTGCGGCCTACACCTTACAGGAATTGCTCACAGTTAAATCTGACGATATGCAAGGACGGAATGAAGCGTTAAATGCGATCGTTAAAGGTAAGGCAATTCCTCGACCTGGAACTCCAGAATCCTTTAAGGTGCTAATGCGCGAATTGCAATCATTGGGGTTAGATATTGCTGTACACAAGGTAGAAACTCAAGCAGACGGCAGTTCCCTAGATGTGGAAGTCGATTTGATGGCAGACCAATCAGCCCGTCGCACGCCTCCTCGACCAACTTATGAATCTCTTTCTCGCGAATCGCTGGAAGACGACGAATAGATAGTGAGGAGTGAGGAGTGAAGAGTTAGGAGTTAACAATTCCTAACTCCTAACTTAAAACTAAATATACTCAAAACTCAAAACTTATAACTCAGCACTTAAGTATGAGACCTGCCCAAACTAATCAGTTTGACTACGTAAAAATCGGCTTGGCTTCCCCTGAACGGATTCGGCAGTGGGGCGAGAGAACATTGCCCAATGGCCAAGTAGTCGGTGAAGTTACCAAGCCAGAAACAATTAATTACCGAACTCTCAAGCCAGAGATGGATGGCTTATTTTGTGAGCGCATCTTTGGCCCAGCGAAAGATTGGGAATGTCATTGTGGCAAGTATAAAAGAGTTCGTCACAGAGGTATTGTCTGTGAGCGCTGTGGGGTAGAAGTCACCGAGTCACGGGTGCGTCGTCACCGCATGGGCTATATTAAACTCGCCGCACCAGTAGCTCACGTTTGGTATCTCAAAGGCATTCCTAGCTATATTTCCATCCTGTTGGATATGCCCTTGCGGGATGTCGAGCAGATTGTCTATTTCAACTCTTATGTTGTCCTGAGTCCAGGTAATGCCGAAACTTTAACTTACAAACAGCTACTGAGTGAAGACCAGTGGTTGGAAATAGAAGACCAAATTTATAGCGAAGATTCTGTGCTGCAAGGCGTAGAAGTAGGTATTGGGGCTGAAGCGCTGTTGCGTTTGCTTGCCGATATCAATTTGGAACAAGAAGCCGAAAGCTTACGCGAAGAAATTGGCAATGCCAAAGGACAAAAGCGGGCCAAGCTAATTAAGCGACTGCGGGTAATTGACAACTTCATCGCTACTGGTTCCAAACCAGAGTGGATGGTAATGGCAGTTATTCCCGTGATTCCGCCCGACTTGCGCCCAATGGTGCAACTAGATGGCGGACGCTTTGCCACTAGCGATTTAAATGATTTGTATCGGCGGGTAATTAACCGCAACAATCGTTTGGCACGCTTGCAAGAAATTTTGGCACCAGAGATTATTGTGCGGAATGAAAAGCGGATGCTGCAAGAAGCAGTGGATGCTTTGATTGACAATGGTCGTCGGGGACGCACTGTGGTAGGGGCAAATAACCGACCCCTGAAATCTTTGTCTGACATTATTGAGGGTAAGCAAGGACGTTTCCGACAAAACTTGTTAGGTAAACGGGTTGACTACTCTGGACGTTCTGTAATTGTGGTCGGGCCAAAGCTGAAAATTCACCAGTGCGGTTTACCAAGAGAAATGGCAATTGAGCTATTTCAACCATTTGTGATTAACCGCCTGATTCGTAGCGGCATGGTAAATAACATCAAAGCTGCGAAAAAGCTGATATCCCGTAATGATCCCAGTGTTTGGGATGTGTTGGAAGAAGTGATTGAAGGACACCCTGTAATGCTAAACCGGGCACCAACGTTGCACCGTTTGGGTATTCAGTCTTTTGAACCAATTTTAGTAGAAGGTAGAGCGATTCAACTGCATCCTCTGGTGTGTCCAGCGTTTAACGCCGACTTTGACGGCGACCAAATGGCGGTACACGTCCCCCTATCGTTAGAAAGTCAGGCTGAAGCGCGGTTGTTGATGTTGGCTTCTAACAATATTTTGTCACCAGCCACGGGTAAACCGATCATCACGCCTAGCCAAGATATGGTGTTGGGAGCATATTATTTAACAGCAGAAAATCCTGGTGCGACAAAAGGGGCAGGAAATTACTTTTCTTCCCTAGAGGATGTGATTATGGCTTTCCAGCAAGATCAAATTGACTTGCACGCCTATATTTACGTAAGATTTGACGGTGAAATAGAATCAGACCAACCGGATACAGAACCCTTGAAAGTGACGGAAAATGAGGATGGTACCCGCACATTACTCTATAAGTTCCGTCGAGTCAGACAAGACGCTAAAGGCAATGTACTTTCCCAGTATATATACACAACTCCTGGCCGCGTTATTTACAACAATGCTATTCAGGAAGCACTAGCAAGTTAATTCGTAATTTATAGATCGTAATTCGTAATTGAAGAATTAATTACGAATTACGATTTGCGTAGTTTTTTCTCGCCTGCGGTGAGCATTACGAATTATTAATTATTGATGACTCAGGACTAATGATTAATGACTAACGAAAAAATGATTTTTCGCAATCGCGTGGTTGACAAAGGCCAACTGAGAAATTTAATTTCTTGGGCTTTTACGAATTATGGTACAGCGCGAACCGCAGTGATGGCGGACAAATTGAAAGATTTGGGATTTCGCTACGCTACCAAAGCAGGGGTTTCTATCAGTGTAGATGACTTGATGATACCACCAACTAAGCGATTACTCTTAGAAGCAGCTGAGGAAGAAATTCGCGCTACTGAAACTCGTTATCAACGGGGGGAAATCACTGAGGTAGAACGTTTCCAAAAGGTAATTGATACTTGGAATGGTACTAGTGAAGCCTTGAAAGATGAAGTAGTCGTTCATTTCAAGAAGACTAATCCCCTAAACTCTGTATATATGATGGCATTCTCCGGGGCACGGGGTAACATCTCTCAAGTGCGGCAGTTGGTGGGGATGCGGGGATTGATGGCAGATCCCCAAGGGGAAATTATCGATTTGCCGATTAAAACCAACTTCCGTGAAGGACTCACTGTGACGGAATACATTATTTCGTCTTATGGTGCCAGAAAAGGATTGGTGGATACTGCCTTGCGGACGGCTGACTCTGGTTATCTAACGCGCCGATTGGTGGACGTATCCCAGGATGTAATTATTCGGGAATTTGACTGCGGCACCACTAGAGGTCTTGCGATTCAACCAATGACAGAAGGGGCCAAAACCTTGATTCCTCTAGCAACCCGCTTGATGGGACGGGTCATTGGTGAAGATGTGATGCATCCGGTAACAAAAGAAGTGATTGCAGCACGTAATAGCCCAATTTCTGAGGATTTGGCGAAGAAAATTGAAAAATCTGGCGTGAGAGAAGTTGTGGTGCGATCGCCCCTAACTTGTGAAGCCGCACGTTCTGTCTGTCAGCACTGCTACGGCTGGAGTTTGGCGCACGCCAAGATGGTAGATTTGGGTGAAGCTGTGGGGATTATTGCCGCCCAAAGTATCGGCGAACCTGGTACCCAGTTGACCATGCGGACATTCCACACGGGTGGGGTGTTTACTGGAGAAGTGGCGCAACAAGTGCGTTCTAAAATCGATGGAACTGTTAAGCTTCCCCGCAAACTGAAGACCAGAACATATCGTACCCGCCACGGGGAAGATGCCCTCTATGTAGAGGCTAATGGCATCATGCTTTTGGAGCCAACAAAAGTAGGTGATGTCACCCCAGAGAACCAAGAGGTTCATCTTACCCAAGGTTCAACACTATATGTATTTGATGGAAATAAGGTAAAACAAGGTCAGCTGCTGGCAGAGGTTGCGCTTGGTGGACGCACAACTCGGACTAATACAGAAAAAGCAGTTAAAGATGTTGCCTCTGACTTGGCAGGTGAAGTGCAATTTGCCGAAGTAGTTCCAGAACAAAAAACTGACCGTCAAGGCAATACCACAACCACAGCCGCACGCGGCGGCTTGATTTGGATTTTGTCTGGTGAAGTTTACAACTTGCCACCTGGTGCAGAATTGGTAGTGAAAAATGGTGATGCGATCGCTTCTAATGGAGTTTTAGCAGAAACCAAGTTAGCCAGTTTGCACGGCGGTGTGGTGCGCTTGCCAGAAGCTACCCCAGGTAAGAGTACCAGGGAAATTGAGATTATCACCGCTTCTGTGGTCTTAGACCAGGCAACGGTGACAGTTCAAAGTTCTCAAGGTCGCAATAACTACTTAGTTTCTACTGGCAACAGCCAGGTATTTAACCTCCGGGCAACACCAGGCACAAAAGTGCAAAATGGTCAAGTGGTAGCTGAGTTAATTGATGACCGCTATCGCACAACCACTGGTGGATTCCTGAAATTTGCAGGTGTCGAAGTCCAGAAAAAAGGTAAAGCCAAGCTGGGTTATGAAGTCGTCCAGGGCGGTACACTGTTGTGGATTCCCGAAGAAAGCCACGAAGTTAATAAAGATATCTCTTTACTGTTAGTGGAAGACGGTCAGTTTGTGGAAGCTGGCACCGAAGTGGTGAAGGATATCTTCTGCCAAAACAGTGGTGTGGTAGAAGTGACCCAGAAAAACGACATCCTGCGGGAAGTTGTGGTGAAGCCAGGGGAACTACTGATGGTTGACGATCCCGAATCAGTTATCGGGCGAGATAACACCTTCATCCAACCAGGTGAGGAATTCCAAGGCAATGTAGCCACGGAATTGCGTTATATCCAGTATGTGGAGACACCAGAAGGCCCCGCCCTATTGAGTCGTCCAGTGGTTGAGTTTGCTGTCCCTGACAATCCAGATGTGCCATCAACGACATCGGTAAGTCAACAAACCGGGCGATCGATTCAATTAAGAGCAGTGCAGCGACTACCTTATAAAGATTCAGAACGTGTCAAATCTGTTGAAGGTGTCGAACTGCTGCGAACCCAGTTAGTGCTGGAAATTGAGCAAGAAGGGGAACAAGACCATAATGCTTCACCCCTGGCAGCAGATATTGAATTAGTAGAGGATACTGAAGATCCAGAAGTTCAACGTTTACAACTAGTGATTTTGGAATCCTTGGTAATTCGTCGAGACATTACCGCCGATGCCACCCAAGGTAGTACCCAGACGACACTTGAAGTACACGATGGGTTAACCATCGCCCCAGGTTCTGTAGTCGCACGCACCCAAATCTTGTGTAAAGAAGGCGGAGAAGTACGAGGTGTTCAAAAAGGAACCGAAAACGTGCGTCGCTGTTTGGTGTTGCGCGACGCTGACAGACTTCCCATTAATACTAGTACTCAGCCAAAGGTAAAAGTGGGTGACTTGCTAGTAGAAGGTACAGAAGTTGCTCCTGGAGTTTTTGCCCCAGAATCAGGACAAGTAGTCGATATTAAAAGCGTCGCTGCTGCATCTGGTGGAGAATCAGCTTTGAGTACTAAAAACTACGTTATTACTACCCGTATCGGTCGCCCTTATCGAGTCAGCCCTGGTGCTGTGTTGCAGATAGAAGATGGCGATTTGGTACAACGGGGTGATAACTTGGTGTTGCTAGTGTTTGAACGCGCCAAAACCGGAGATATCATTCAAGGTTTGCCTCGGATTGAGGAACTACTTGAAGCTCGTAAACCGAAAGAAGCGTGCATCTTATGTCGGCGGGGCGGAGAAGTTAAGGTAGTTTACGCTGAAAGTGGTGATGAAGCGATCGCTATCAAGGTTGTAGAATCAAATGGCGTGGTGACAGATTATCCTCTGGGACCAGGACAAAACTTGATTGTGCCAGATGGCTCAATGGTATTAGCGGGACAACCGTTAACTGATGGTCCATCTAATCCCCACGAAATTTTGGAAATCTTCTTTAGCCTGGGTTCCGAAGATGGAATCTATGCTTGTGCTAGCCTTGCTTTACAAAAGGTACAGACTTTCTTGGTGAATGAAGTGCAAATGGTGTATCAGTCTCAAGGGATTGATATTTCCGATAAGCACATTGAAGTGATTGTTCGCCAGATGACCAATAAAGTCAGGATTGATGATGGTGGCGACACCACAATGCTTCCCGGCGAATTGGTGGAACTGCGCCAAGTTGAGCAGGTGAACGAAGCTATGGCAATTACAGGCGGTGCTAGGGCACAGTACACTCCAGTATTGTTGGGGATCACTAAAGCATCGTTGAACACCGACAGCTTTATTTCCGCCGCGTCCTTCCAAGAGACAACACGGGTACTTACCGAAGCAGCTATTGAAGGCAAATCTGACTGGCTGCGCGGATTAAAGGAAAACGTGATTATCGGGCGATTGATTCCGGCTGGTACTGGATACAATACCTATGAAGAACCAGGAGCGATCGATGACTATGCTGCTGAAATTACCAGTAGTGTGTTAGATGAAGTTGACGATCCCCTAGATATGGTCTTAGACGATCGCACAGCTCGCACCTATAATTTAGATTCTCCTACTCTTGGAGAATCTGGCTTTGGCAGCAGACGTGCAGAAAGGTCAATTCTAGATGAAGAAGATGAATTAATTGCTGACGAAGTAGTAGACGACGACGATTACGAGGAAGAAGAGGAAGACGACGAAGAAGATTTCGACGACGAATAAAGACTTGAAATTTCACGTCTAAAAGGTAAAAGGTAATATCGAGTCTGCTCAATTACCAATAAACCAAAGTTCCTCACCCGTGCTAGCGTGTCCCTTGCCAAGGGGCACGCTAGCTTTAGTTTTACTCCTCGCTAAACCTCCGATGCGTTAGGAGAAAATTAAGTTTTATAAGTAAATTGCAGGTTTTAATCAGCCAGCAAGTCGTCATATTCAATTAAAATAAGCGATCGCAATCAGTAGACTGAAATTTTCTCTTTCACATACAGAGTCTAGTCATCTACATCGCTTAAAATCTTGTATTTAGTCTTCTTGAGAAGACTTTAGCTATTAGCTTGAGAATTTATTCCCAACCGCGATACCAACGAAGTGAATAATTGAAAAGATGTTGGGAATCATAACCCTAGAAAAAGAGGGGATTAAGCATTAGCTGTTATTTTGGATTTCGTCCAACTTGGCACGCACTGCCTGGATATCCTGCCACATCAACCATTTTGGCGCACCTCTTTCTTTAGAAGGGTTACGTAGCAAGTAGGAAGGATGAAAAATTGGCATACATAAACGCCCTTCCCACTCCAGCCACTGCCCGCGGATTTTCGTAATTCCCCGTTTATCGCCAGTGATACCTTTGACAGCAGTTGCACCCGTTAACAGAATTATTTTGGGGTCAACTAAGCGAATTTGTTCTAGTAGGTAGGGTAGACAAGCTGCCACTTCTACAGGAGTGGGAACTCTATTATCTGGTGGACGACATTTATTTATATTGGCAATATATACATCATGCTCAGTAGTCAGATTCACCGATGCCAAAATTTTCTCCAGCAATTGTCCCGATCTGCCTACAAATGGTAAACCTGTTTCATCTTCATTTTGACCTGGCGCTTCTCCCACAACCATAATTGGTGCTTTGAGATTGCCACGTCCAACAACAGCATGAGTGCGAGTGTCTCCCAATGCACAACGGTGGCAGCGATCGCAATGCTGTGTCAACTCCGTTATGTCAGAATAAGTTCCGGGAGCGATCGGAATTTTCGCGTCTGTAGGAATCAGTTCTCGTTGATTAAAAGTTGAGTCGTCGAAGAGGCTGAGTTGGGTTTCGCTGCTCATGAAAATCAGGATTTTGGCATCAGCACCAGCTGTTATGTCTGAGTTAAATAGCCTTTTGGTTGGATATTTATCAGAACAATAAACTTTTGCTGAATACTTAATTATTTATACAAATCTTATTGTATCAGTTAATTTGAGACAAAATTCAGTCATGATAAAAGCAGTGCCGTCCTAAGATGCTGGGGGAAACCATGTCACAGACCCCACTTTTCGCCGATCGTACCCATGCAGGTGAGTTATTGGCGCGAGTAATTCATGATGTTTTGACTCAGCAAACTATTGATTCTGGGGTAAAGTCTGTACCAATTATTTATGCTTTGCCAAGAGGGGGTATACCAGTAGCAGCACCAATAGCACGTCTTTTAGATTGTCCGTTGACAATTGTCGTGGCAAAAAAGATTAGCCATCCAGAAAACCCAGAGTTAGCAATTGGTGCAGTGACTACTTCGGGAAATGTTCTTTGGGCCGATCAAAAGCTATTTCGCCCTAAACATGATGCGTGGTGGCGGGATGTAGCTTTAAATAAAGCGATAAACCTTGCTAAGTCTCTTGAGGCTCAATTAATTCCTGCTTGTCCGCAAGTGAATGCAGAGAATGCTACGCTCATCTTAGTTGATGATGGCATTGCTACAGGTATGACAATAGCGGTTGCTGCTACCGCTATGAGAGCGCTTTCCCCAGCAGCAATTTGGTTATGTACTCCAGTAGCGCCACAAAAATTGCTACCTTGGTTAGAACAGTGGGGCGATCGCACAATAGTCTTAGAAACACCCGAACACTTCTGGAGTGTGAGTAATTTTTACGCAGAATTTCCCCAAGTAGATACATTAGAAGTTCTCGTATATCTCCAACAACAAAAGACAATCGGAGGAATTGATCTGTGCGAGTAAATTTGGATTGTTTTCCAATCTTACTTTTTAACTATTTGAAGATGTTCCCTGCTGATATTGCATAGCTTTGGCATAATCACCCAAGGCGTAGCAAGCGACTTTGAGACTGGCAAGAGCTTGTTCTTCACTGCGACGATCTTTGATATTTCTAGCTAACAACAAACGTTCTTCATAATATGTAATTGCTTTGTTATAGTCACCTAAAGCTTCACAAGCAACTCCTAAACTACTTAAAGACTGTTCTTCACTACGCTTGTCTTGAATTTCTTTAGCTAATTGCAACCGATCTTCGTAATACTTAATGGCTTTGGTATAATCACCTAAAGCATAACAAGCATTACCCAGATTTTTTAGCACTTGAGAAGCACTGCGAACATTTTTTAAGGAGCGCGATAGTATTACACATTGCTCATAATAGGCGATCGCTTTTGGGTAATTGTTCAAAGCATACCAAGCATTACCCAAATTCTTGAGTACCTGTTCTTCGCCCCAATTATCTTTGAGTTCCCGCACAATTTCTAGACTTTGTTGTTGATACTCAACAGCCTGTGTAAAATTACCTAAAGCTTTATACACCAATCCCAAATTATTGAGTGCCGCGACTTGACTGCGTTTGTCTTGCAACTGTTGCGTTATTTTCAAACATTTTTCTAGAAACTCAATAGCCTTTTTATGATCGTTCAGATGACGGTATGCATTTCCTAAATGGGAAAGTGCTTGCATCTGCAATGCTAAATCTGAGGTGTTATTAAGCAAAGACAGACACTGTTGGGAGTAAGAGATAGCACCTTTGTAGTCTCCAGCACTGTAAGTTACCAATCCTAAAAAAGAAAGTACCTGTGCCTGTTTTTCTAAATCGCCAACTGCCTGAAACAGCCCCAAGGATTGTTGTAAAGACTTCATAGCCGTTATTAATTCGCCACCTTGCTGCTGTTGAATTCCTTGCCTCAATAGCTTGGACGCTTCTGACAAATGGTCATCACTTTCTTGTAGAGGTATTATTTCTGCTTGTGAACCAGAGTCAAATTCATGAGTAATTGTATTACGCTTCACTGGTTTTAGGTATGTTATGGGTAATTGCAAGGGAACTGTATTTTTCGAATTGATTATTCCATTCGCCTTTAGACATCGACTTCTTCCTGTGAAGTCTGATGCTAAATCTAGTGTTCCCAAAACCAGGACGCATCTTTCATCAGTCCGCTTTACCACAACATAAGTTTAGGAGAGGTAATTTATATAGCGATCGCTAATCGAGGCTTTCAGCTTTCCGCTCATGAAGAGTAATAACTATATAGCAATTTTAGAGCGTTTGCGATCGTCTCTATTTCTTATCTATTCGTATTTTCTACATCTGGAGTAGTTCGATTAAAAAACTATTTTTGACAAGCTTATTTAATAATTTTATTATCAATATCTGTCCTGTATGTATGGTGCAGAATATCCCGCACCTCCATTAAAATTTTTCCTAGCATATTTTTCCCACTCCCATCGGCTCCGCAACCCCAGTAAAAATCGATAGGCGAGTTTTCAACAATTTCTACATTGTTTGTAGAAAGTAAAATATCTCTAATATCTGTATGAGTTTGAAATTTGTACAGCACAGCTTGCCGCATGATGTCATCTTTAAACTTGTTCCCAATCTTTGCGTAAGGGACGCGTTCTGTCACGCCCCATTCTTGCTGCATCTTTAGGTGTTTTAACTAGGCGGATTTGTTCTACATGAGGTGTACCCACAAACTTTTGCGCTTGAAAGTAGTGTTCGCTAGTTGACCAGTACAATCCATCTAATTCAAAACTGTGGGACGAAAAGTTAGAGAAACAGCCATACTCTTCACGAGTACTATAAAAATAAATTGTCATAAAATTTGATACAATTTTTTAATTTACTGAATTTGTAAGTTTTTTATAAAACAGATGATTTATTTTCTGTTGATTCAATAAATGCTTCAAACTGACCATTAGGAGTCCATTGAATAGCCCCATCTCGCCCTGTAAAGAACAGTTTAGTTTGACTTTGATTCAGTTCAGATAAAGTTTTTGAATCGAAGTTGGCAGAAGAAGCGATCGCTACTTGTGGTTGCAAAGCAATAACTAAATCTTTTAATGACTCAGGGGCACACCAAAGCACTTGCGGGCGAGGCAAACTTCCATTTTTAACTAGTTGCTGTACCTCTTTAGATTTAACATTACCTACTAATAGCCAATTTTGATCTAAAATTTGCAATTGTAAAATTGGTAATTGATCGTTGATTAATTGCGCTACTATCGAACCAGCTTTCACAGATTGACCAACTCCCAAAGGTTGATAAATTCCTTGATGTTTTTGTAGTTCCTGTTGAATAGCCTGAGTTGTAATAGAATTATCTGTTTGGCGTGAATATTCATAAAAATTATTGATTGGTAAACGTTGCATTAATTCAAACCAAGCATTACTTTCGTTACCTTGGAAATCAGTTGCGATCGCCCAATTTATTTGATTTACACCCTGCTGTTGTAAAAACGGTAAAATTGTAAAACGTCCTGTACCTTCATCACCACTATTAATGATAGTTACAGTACCTCGATCTTGAACGACTACAATTGGTTCTGTCCCCGATTCTAAGACTGTTATCCTAAACAATGTATTTTTAGAATGCCAAAGTGGGATGAATACTAAACCAATCGCAATCATATTAGCAAACCACCACCGCCTTTGCCACCAACGCACTAGCCAGACCAATATAATTATTATATAAATCGCCAAAAGCTGCCAAGTAGATATACTGCCCACCGCAACAGAATTTCCAGGCAAATTGCTAAAAAAATCTACTAGTTTAATTAACCAATCAGTAGGGTAATGTAATACCCCTGCCAGGAAACTTCCTGCGTCAGTCCAAACTAAACCTACTAACGCACTGATGATTCCACCTATACTAATGATCGAAATTAATGGAGTACTAACCACATTCAGCAACAGACTATAAGATGGTACAACTCCAAAAACAAAAAGTTGCACAGGTAAAGTCCAAATAGTGGCAGCGAGGGGAACAGCAATCAAAGCAGCGATCACAGGTGGTAGCCATGCTAGGCGATTGACTAATGCGGGTACTGTTACAATTAATCCTAGTGTTGCTAAAAAACTCAATTGAAAACCTAAATCCCAAATCCATAGAGGATTAAACACTAATAGCAGAGTTGCTGCTAATAGTAACGATCCAAACTGTTTTACCTTCCTTTTTAATAGCAGACCAACTAATGCCGCAAAACCCATAATTACGGCTCTGAGAACCGCGGGTTGAAACCCTGTTAAACTCAGAAAAATAATTAAAGCCAAAAAGCCAAGGGTAAATTGCGTTCCTTTTTTTGCTCGCCTTGTTAATTGTAAAATCACACTCAGAATCAAAGAAGTTTGGAACCCAGAAGCTGCTAAAGCATGAGCTAATCCGGCTTGTACAAATAAGTCGCGGATATCGTAGGGTAAATCCACAGCTTTGCTACCTAAAACCATTGCGCTGACAAGAGGCCCTTCAGGAATACCCAACCAACGAACTTGCGATCGCACAATTCGCTCCCGAATTTGCCACCATCCCCATTTGCGTTCCGGCTCCAAAACATTTATTTGTCGCCCAATTAGACCAGCAAACGTTCCTTCCTGCTTGAGAAACTTCTGAAAATCGAACCCACCAGGATTGGAAGCCGCCTTTGGTTTGTACAAAATCCCAGTCACGGCAATTTGTTGACTAGGGTATAACCCAGTAGCCTGAAGTATAGGCACTGTCACGTACAATTTACCTGTAACTCCTTTTGGCACACCTGCTGAACCTTTATCATTTTTGACTTCATCTAGCTGAGTCGCTTCTAGCCAAAATTGTCCTCGCTGGCTACGGGTTAAGCGGGGATTGCTTGCCACTTCACCACGAACAATTACAAGTTGTTCTTGATTACTGCTATTTCCAGGCGGAACGAACTGACTAATATCTTTTGCACCTGGTTGCGGCACTCGCCATTGAAAATATAGAGTCGCTAATAATCCCACTAAGCCAGCAGCTATCCATATTCGAGGATGGGGAGTAATTTGCCAAGTATTAGGCACTGCTTTATTTTTGCTTCCAGCATTTTCCTGTTTCTGAGCAAATTGCTGTAGTGTAGTGCGTTTTCTAAAAATAATTGCTCCCACTATCCCCAGGACCAAAATCCCCACACCACCCCAAGGAACAGCTGTAAGCAGCAACCCAAAAATGTAGCCGAGACAAATAATTACACCACTGGTTTGAATCATAAAATTTTTGCAAAAGCACCTGGCAATTCGAATTTGCAGATGGTTTAAATATAGATAGGGCAGCAATAAAGAAAAATCGGCGTTGCTGAATTTGGTTATGAAATTCAAAAATAAAATATTCCAAACTCTTATTATCTTTGCTTGGAGCACCTCTGCGTGGGCTTTTTATCTCTTTAATCAGCAACAGCGAAAAATTTTTATGCTTGTGGTGAGTATAGTCCATTAAGTTTATATAAACAAAGCCCGCACAGGCGGGCCTTATCCTTGTAGCTTGAATGTTCTAGACTCAATATTTAATCGTATTTCTGTCCTTTAGCAAAAGCTGCATCAACAAAGATATACCTAGCTTAAACCTCAGCGCCACAAGGATAAATAGAACATAAAATCGTAGTAAATTAAATTTGGCACGATTTTACGTACCTTTGCGTTTAAAAAAGCTATTATTTTACACTAAGTTGTACTTGGTTCGTGTAGATGCACCCTTTAGGATGTTGGGCTTACTGTTGAACTCACAGCATCTTTGAGCAACGGAAAACCCAACTTCTCCCTTTGCTCAACATATAAATGAGCTACCTTCCTAGCCAAATGCCGAATCCTAGCAATATAGCGAGTTCTCTCCGTCACCGAAATCACACCTCTAGCATCCAGCAGATTGAATGCGTGCGAACACTTCATTACATAATCTAAGCTAGGCAATACTAATCCTCGCTCCGTCAATTGGGTAGCTTCCTGCTCATACAAATTAAATAATGTCAGTAGCAACTCAGGATTTGACGCTTCAAAGTTGTATGTGCACTGTTCAATCTCACTTTGCAGGAAAACATCGCCATAAGTAATGTTGTCTGTCCACTGGATCTTAGTAAATGCTTCTACTTGCTGGAGATACATTGTCAGCCGCTCTAACCCGTATGTAATTTCAATCGACACCGGACGGCAATCAATTCCTCCACACTGTTGGAAGTAGGTAAATTGAGTAACTTCCATCCCATCTAACCATACTTCCCACCCAGTACCCCAAGCTCCCACAGTTGCATCTTCCCAGTTATCCTCTACAAACCGAATATCGTGGTCTTGAGGACGAATACCTAAAGCTCTTAACGAATCAAGATAAATCTCCTGAATATTATCTGGTGATGGCTTAATCAGAACTTGGTACTGATAATAGTGTTGAAAGCGGTTGGGATTTTCGCCGTAGCGTCCATCAGTAGGACGACGACAAGGCTCAACGTAAGCAACAGCCCAAGGTTCCGGTCCCAATGCTCTTAAAAAAGTCTGGGGATTCTTAGTACCAGCCCCCTTTTCAATATCGTATGGCTGGGCAATAAGACAACCGCGATCGCCCCAGAAATGATGCAATAAACTTATTACCGACTGAAAATTCACGCTTGTTCCATCCTTAGTCAACACAGTGCCTAAACCATTGTTGCCTAGAACCCGGCACTGTGGCAGTTTCAGGAGACAGAAAAACCATCCAAAATAAATTTGGGAAAAATAGTTGACACAATGAGATAGGTTCGCTATATTGAATAAGTGCTTGAAGCGGAGCGCGAAAGAGCGACGCTTAAAAGACACCGAACCTTGAAAATATTATAGTTTGAAAGCGATTATACAGCAAGTGGATTGCGTCAAGCAAATAAAAATAACTAAGCTGAAGTTGAAAAAGAGCAGCTAAATGAGCTATAGAGCTTTCCAAA
>NZ_JBWQXL010000061.1:0-33983 GCF_056620565.1 Nostoc sp. LEGE 12454 | reverse complement strand
GGGGCTTATGCTGACGGTACATCATGGCAACACGTTATTCCATTGTTAGAGCAGGATGGCTACAAAGTGACTGCTGTGCAGATTCCGCTCACTTCTCTTGCTGATGATGTGGCAACGACGAAGCGGGCGATTGAGAATCAAAAAGGTTCCGTTGTAGTAGTTGGACATTCCTATGGTGGAAATGTAATCACGGGTGCGGCGGCTGGCAATCCACAGGTGAAAGCTCTGGTTTATGTTAATGCTTTCGCACCAGATGTCGGTGAAAAGACGAGTGATTTGAATAAAAGGTACGCAGCACCTCCGATTAGTACGGCAATTGTATCTGATGCTGCAAACTTCCTCTATGTCGATCGCGGGAAGTTTCACGAATTTTTTGCCCAAGACGTATCAAAGGCTGAGGCGCGAGTGATGGCAGCAACCCAAAAGCCGATCGCCAGCGCCGCGTTTGAGCAATCAGTGAATGAAATCGCCTGGAAAACGATTCCTTCCTGGTTTATCGTGACTCAAAGCGATCGCGCCATTAACCCTGAACTTCAACGATTTATGGCTAAACGGATTAATGCTAAGACAACCGAAGTTAACTCCAGTCATGTTCCTTTTATCTCTCATCCAAAAGAGGTTGCCAAAGTGATTGAAGCAGCAAGTACTGCTGTGAAGTAATCGCAATTTTAAGAGAAGCAGTTTCTCGGTACATACAAATAGAACAGACCTAATTATGACTCTAGGAGATGCGATCGTGCCGACTCAAAATACAAGTATCACTGAAGTCGATGGTAGTCAACCCTTACTGCATCAACATGGATATGAAATTCAGCAGTATGGTACTCTTCGTGATTTGCCAATTGTTCTCAACCCCAGTGCCCGCAGCGAAAGTTGTGTTTTAGTCAATCAAATTTTGGCAGATACGATTATTCTCTATCACCTTTACAAGAAACATCACTGGTTGATGCGCGGACATACGTTTTATCAACTGCATCTGTTGCTTGACAAACACGCCAGCGAACAAATTGAGTTAATTGATGCACTCGGTGAACGGGTACAAATACTGGGAGGCGTGGCGATCGCTGACCCGCGTCATGTAGCAGAAGTCACTAAAATTAAGCGTCCGCCCAACGGTGTTGAGGAAGTACCTGTGATGTTATCGCGGTTACTAGAAGCCCACGAATTGATAATTGGGGAATTGAGAGGGGCGATCGATAAAACAGCAATAAATCAAGATAGCGGCACTAACGACTTGTTAGTGAGCCAAGTCCTGCGAACGAATGAGACGCAAGTTTGGTTTCTAGCAGAACATTTGGTGGATACACCATTGGTACGCAGTTAAATTCAGCAGATCGGGTGTTGTAAATGAATAACTAACAGTATTTCAGCGATCGCTCTTTAAATCAGTTCATTCTTGACTCCATTTATCCATTGTAGATAACAGGGAAGAGAACTTTATGACTAATTATGACTACATTGTAATCGGTGCAGGTTCGGCTGGTTGTGTGGTTGCCAATCGTCTGACAGAAGACAGCGCTGAAAAGCTCAAATATCTTGTCACCTTGGAAGCGACGAAGTGGCAATATACCAACGGTGTTCGCAATCTAGAAGCGATCGGCCCCGATACCTGGACTATCGATCAACATTTCCTCGATCGCCCTGGCAACGGTGAGATAGATTCAACTGGCACTGCTGTATAGCTATGGTACTAATCCACCGCTATATCCGCAATGGCAAGAGTATTTCCGCAACTATCAACCTCCGACCCTGATTGTTTGGGGCAAGAACGACTACATCTTTCCTGCTGACGGTGCTTATCCCTACCAGCGTGACTTGAAAGACGTTGAGTTCCATCTACTCGATACCGGACATTTTGCTTTGGAAGAGGATGGGGATGCGATCGCAAACTATATCGCTCAATTTCTCACTTCACGACTGCAACCCATCTCTGTCTAACTAAATGGCGAAACTGAGCCGTCCATGCAAAACTGCTACTAGCCAACGACGTGGTAGCAACACGAACCTTTTTCTAGCTTCTGGCAGTTGTTCATAAAAGGCTCTAGCGAATCCAAACCCACGAACAAAAACCTACTAAGCTGTTACGCAAATAAGATTGCACATCAACTGGCGAGGTTGTCCTTTGTCCTTAGTAAACACAAATGACTAATGACTAATGACTAATGACTAATTCCATCTATCGCAACGAGATATGAGGAGATCAACATGACAACGAGCAATTCCGATTTTACTGCACGCGAAGCACTACGCCTGCTCGGCCCCGATCCCGAAAACTGGGTGCCCGATCGCCCTGGCATCGATCGCAATGTCACTATAATAGGTGGCAGCGGCAGTGGTAGTACCTTTGCATTTGCGCTACGGCGTGCTGGGATCGGCCGCGTAACGGCGATCGATGCAGCCGATGATGAGGCTCATGCAGGCGTATGGCTGACGCGAGCGCGGATGGAAAAGCTCCGCACGCCGAAAAATGTGCCTGGCCCAGAACTAGGCATCCCAGAATTATCCTTTCAAGCCTGGTATGAAGCGCGGCACGGTGTGGAAGCCTACGCGGCGATCGATCGCATTGGGCGAGTGACATGGGCTGAGTACCTCAGTTGGTATCGGCACTTCCTCGGTATCCAGGTTCGTTACCGGACGAAGTTGGTGCGGATTGAGCCAGCCGCAGGTTTCTTCCGCCTACACCTTGAGGTAAACGATGTCCCGCAGGTAGAGACTACGCGCAAAATTATTTTCGCCAATGGCGTGGCTGGCACTGGTGGCCCATACATACCTCCAGTACTGGCTGACTTACCACGCACGCTGTACGCACATACCGCCGATGCCATCGATTTTGAAGCACTGCGCGGTAAGACTGTGGCAGTGCTGGGTGCGGCGGCTTCAGCTTTCGATGCAGCAGGAGTGGCGCTGGAATCAGGAGCGAAGGCAGTACACCTGTTTTCACGGCGGTCGGCGATCGCATCTCTACCACTACTTCGGATACGGGAATACCCTGGTGCTTACTGCAACTATCCCCAACTACCCGATGCAGCCCGATGGTTCCAAGCTTGGCGCTTTCGTCAAGCAGGCTCCACGCCATCACGGAACGCGGTTGAGCGAGCGATCGCCTTCCCGAATTTTCACATACACCTATCTGCACAGGTGAAATCGGCACGGGAAATGGGCGTTCGCCCTTGGCGTGCCGGAGGCAATCGCATTGTCACCCAGGTGAATGACGATGTTTTCGAGTTTGATTTTGCGATCGCAGGCACTGGTTACTTCGTTGACCCAACAAAGCGTCCCGAACTAGCCGACTTTTCCCAGCACATTGCCCTCTGGCGCGATCGCTACGAGCCACCAGAAGACCTGCGCGACGACTATTTGGGAACGCACCCTTACTTCGGTAACGCCCGCGAATACCTAGAAAAAGTACCTGGTACTGCCCCTTACCTGAAAGATATTCACGTATTTAATCCTGCTGGTTTCGTCAGCTTTGGCTTGCCAATTGGTGACATATTTAGCATCCGCCGCGACATACCTGCAATAGTATCGTGCATCAGTCACGACTTGTTCTTTGAGGACTGGGCGCATCATGAGGCACGGATCACAGGCGATATCGCCCCCGATTTTGAGAACTCGCTCTATGCTGCTGCGGTGTGGAAACAACCGATCGAGGCAGCGACCCACTAGGTCAACAACCTTTTCACCAGTAACAAATAATTCCGACTGGGAAACGATGTCAGTAGAAAGTGATTGCCATTCCACAATCACTGCTGAATCAAATATCACTGTTAAATCAATTTACTTAACAGTGTCATTTCAACAGATTGTTCACTACTTATCAAAGGAGAATGTCATGGTTGCTCAAACAAACTCGCCAGCAGCAGAAATTTTGGAAGTTGCAGACGATCCACGTCTTTCCAGTGGGGTGAAGGAATTTTTGAAAGTGCTGAATTCAGGAGGTGTGCCACTGGAGACACTCACTGCAATCGAAGCACGTCAAGTACTAGTGGATGCACAGGCTTCTGTTCCAGTAGACCTTTCAGGCATTGAAGAGTCTGAGAAGAAAATTATCGCTGACGGTTATTCAATTACGCTCAATATCGTGCGACCGGAAGGCGTCAAAGGCACATTGCCTGTTTTCATCTTTATTCATGGTGGTGGTTGGGTGTTAGGTGATTATCCAACACACAAGCGCATGGTTCGCGATCTGGTTGTGCTTTCAGGGTTTGCAGGGGTCTTTGTCAACTACACGCGCACGCCAGATGCTCAGTACCCACAGGCGATCAATGAGATTTATGCTGCGACCAAATGGGTTGCCGAGCATGGTGAGGAGATTGGGGTGGATGGCAAGAATCTGGCAGTGGTCGGCAACAGTGTCGGCGGAAATATGACAGCAGTCACTGCTTTGAAGGCGAAAGAAAACGGAGGACCACACATCAAGCTACACATCATGATGTGGCCGATCGTCGATGCCGATTTTGAAACGAATTCTTATCATCAATTCGGCGACAAACGGTACTTAACCGTACCCACGATGAAGTGGATGTATGACCTGTACATCCCTGATCCAGAAAAGCGCAAAGACATCTATGCATCTCCCTTACAAGCGACGGTTGAGCAACTCAAAGGCTTGCCTCCAGCATTAATTGTGGTTGCAGAGAGCGATATTTTGCATGACGAAGGCACAGCCTACGGACGCAAACTCGATGAAGCTGGGGTAGAGGTGACAACGGTGCAGTACAACGGCATGATTCATGACTTTGGACTACTCAATGGTTTAGCCGAACTGCCAGAAGTCCGCTCTCTGTTTATTCAAGCTGCTGCCCAATTGAAGAAACATCTGCAATAGGATGCGATCGATGTTTTTGGGGAAAGGAAAAGACGCTTTTCCATTGCTTTGCTGCTTACCGAGTTAGCGTAGGGGAAAAGGGTAAAGCGGAATGGCACTAAGTTAAGACACAGCCCTTGCCGTGACTGGTTCCTAGCCTGGAGGCTGGGAACTAATTCTAAAAGCCTCCGCCTCCAAAGGGTTGATCGGAGGCAGAGCCACTTGAAATACATTCCCAGCCTACAGGCTGGGAACGAGGTGAAACAAGACTTTCGGCTTATTTTAGTGCCATTTGATCGTAATACAAACTACTCTCAAGTAATTATCGGATCATCACCGTTGATTGCGATTGAAAACGAAGCATCACCCAAGCTGATAGATACAGGTCGTATTCTAGGGTGTTCCCTGTTGTGTCATGAAGCAGGTGAAGTGATTTCAACGGTGCAGATGGTGATGCAAGCTCAGATGCCCTACACCGTTCTGCGCGATGGTATTTTGACTCATCCCACGATGACCGAAGGGTTAAATATATTGTTTTCCAAGTTGTAAGAAGACAGCAATTGCAGACCCAAGGATTTACCAAACAAACGACATTTCACTCTTGAAAAAAGTAGATATACCATGATTAGTAAAACATCTAAAGTCGGTATTATTGGTGCAGGTAATGTACAAGCATAACTGCTTTCTAATTATTTAATTCAGCAACTGAAACGTCCAAGTATTCTTATGTGCTTGGTTTGATTTAAATTGTCGCGTGTCATGGCTACGCCCTGCCCGCTATTTGTGCCACTCGCGTAAGTCCTGTACTAGATTGATGGATTCTTCTCAAATTGAAACAGGTGCGCCTCTTTCTATAGAAATTGCTCAAATTGCTTCACCATCAACAACACTCTCTCCTAGCTCAACATTCAGCCCTCGTATTTCTAAAGATGCTGTTCGCACCAGTTTGAGTGCTTCTACTATTGATGGTGTTTTCGCAGCAGTTTTCTCTATTGGTACTGGCGGAATTTTGCTAGGTAATTTCTTGGTGGGGTTAGATGTTAGTCCAGTGGTATTTGGTATGCTGAGTTCTATCCCTATGCTGGTAAATCTCTTTCAGCCGATGGGTTGCAATTTGAATGTCAAATATTACGCTTGAGAATACGGATTGGTATCACTCTATAAGCTCGCCCATATTAAAATCTATTCTTATCCAACCTTTGAGTTTTCGTAAGTTATCGAGAATGAGTAAGGGAATCTGCCAGTGATGTACCATCAGGAAGGGTAAGGGATCGCTCATCTCAAACATTGCTTCTTTCCCCCGTCTGATGTTTCTTAGCCAGGTTTGCAGTTGCTTAAACGATCTAATCTCATTTAGCCGCCAAACTTCGTGGTACAGCCAATAGGTTGGCTTACTATCAGCAAGAGGTTGCAAAGATTCAGCCAGAGGTTCTTTACCAAGATAGGCATCCGCGACTCCTGGATGATTGTAAAACATAGTAATGGCGGAGTGAGTCCGGGGGTTACACTCAATCGCGTAAACAGTTCCGTCTTCTGCCTGGATGAAGTCAAAGGAAAGTTGCCCAGTTTTTCCCAGTTCTTTGGTAAAATGACTCGCCCATTGCATAATTTCTGGGCAATCGACGTTTTCGTAGTTGACTTGAAAGGCAGATGACTCACAGCAGCAGTACATTCTTGACTCTCCATCTCGCGCGGTAGTGTGAGTGCAGTATTCCTTTCCAGGGATAAATTCTTGCATAATCCAGGGGTTTTTCTCACTAATGGGCAGACTATTGACAAATGCTGCTGTTTCTGACGGGGTATCGCAAGGTAGCTTAGTGAGATTCAAGCGACGTATTTGATCGTAGGGGATGCTTTTAAGAATGTATTTGCGCTTCTCCTGAGAAAAGTCAAAGTTGATGACTTGTGCGGGATCGGTAATTTTGAAGGATTTGGGGACAGATAAACCGAACGATCGCGCTGTTTCAGAAAAGGCAAACTTATCATCCAGGAGCTTTGTAACATCAGCATCGAAGTGGAAAAATTCACAAAAGTCTGGTAATGGTGGCTGGCCTCGATCGTAGTGAATAACGGAAAAAATCGCTACCGGGATAAAAAAGTCGATCTTTTCTGTTTTGGCGATCGCGTGTAGGCTTTCAACGTAGCCTTCTAAGTCTTTGCTGGGATCGGGAACGGTATAAAAACCTGCAACAGAGTTGGAATATTTATTACCACTTGACCAGAATTTCTCAATGTCAATTATAATAACCCGATGCCCAGCAGCATGAAATGAACGCGCTAGCTGAAGAGTTTTAGTCATTCTCGCGCCAGCAATCAAGATATTTTTGGAATTGGGGTTGACAACAATTGACTTACCAAATGGTTGCTTAACAAAGTTCCACAGTAGTGATGTTAAGACAACGATGCAGTTTAAGGGAAATGCCAGCGCCAGTAATACAAGAGTGCCCAAGTTTTGGAACACTACAAAAATATACTTTTTCATAGTTAGAATTTTGACATGATAGTGGAATCAGTGCTTGGTGCATAAGAAGAAGTTAAGGAAATGCGATCCTGCTCTTGCTTCCTTTTTTTAACGATTTAATTCATTAAGTCTCCAAAGTTCATGAGCAAGCCAATAATGGCCTTACTATCACTTAGAGGTTGCAGAGATAGAGGTTTTATATTTTACGTCTTCTCCAAACTGTATGAGTTTCCCGATGCAAAAATCAATCCTCACCCAAGTTCTTAAGGAGCGCAAACTATCGAGTAATAGTAAAGGAATGTACCAGTGATGTACCATTAAGAACGGTAGCGGGTCGTTTACTTCAAAGATTGCATCCTTTCCTCGCCAAATATTTTTAAACCACTTTTGCAACTGCTTTAACGATCTAATTTCATTAAGTCGCCAAAGTTCGTGATAAAGCCAATAAGTAGGCTTACTATTACTCAGCGGTTGCAGAGGTTCAGCTGGAGGCTCTTTACTAAGATAGGCAGCCGCTAAACCTGGATGATTATAATACATTGTAATTGCAGAGTGAGTACGGGCGTTGCACTCGATCGCATAAATCGTTCCATCTTCCGCCTGAATGAAGTCAAAAGAAATTTGTCCAGTCAGTTGTAGTTCTTTGACAAAATGACTCACCCACTGTTTAATTTCTGGGCAATCGACGTTTTCGTAATTGACTTGAAAAGCAGATGATTTGCAGCAGCAGTGTACCGTTAATTCACCATTTCTCACCGTACTGTGAGTACAGTATTCTGTTCCGGGAATAAACTCTTGCAATATCCAAGGCTTATCTTGACTAATTGGCTTACTTTTAACATGAAGCGCCATTTTTTCGGGAGACTCCATTGGTAGCTTGGTCAAATCCAAGCGTAAAACAGAGTCATAGACAATACTTTTGAGAATGTACTTGTGCTTTTCGTTGGTAAAGTCGAATTTAAGAACTTGTTCGGAATCTGTAATTAGAAAGGTTTTCGGGACAGATAGCGACAGTGAGCGGGCAATTTCTGCAAAGGTAAACTTGTTATCCAGCATACTCATTGTATCAGCATCGAAGTGGAAATTCTCACAATAGCCTGATAACACTGGCTTGCGTTCCGAGTCAAAGTAGCTGGCAGCAAAAATGCCTACTGGTACAAAAAAGTCTATGTTTTCCTTTTTGGCGATCGCCCGCACGGCTTGAGTATAGCCGTCTTTGTCTTCATGTGAGTCAGGAACTGTGTAAAAGCCAGCCACAGAGTTAGAAAATCGATAACCACTAAACCAGTATTTATTGAGATCGAATAAAATGACTCGATGCCCAGCAGCGTGAAACGATCGCGCCAGTTGAAGGGTTTTGGTCATTTTACCACCACCGATCAAGATATTTTTAGGATTTTCGTTTAAAACCACTTCCTTGGCATAGCTTCGGCTGAAAAAATTCCACAGTAGCAATGCTAATACGACAGTGCAGTTAAAGGGAAATGCGATCGCTAGTAATGCAAGAGTGCCCAAGTTTTGGAATATTGCAAAAATCTGCTCCCTCATAGTTGTAATTGTGACATGATATATACTTGGTTGACTCAAACAATCTACATTAGAGTTCTATTACTTGTCGCTAGCGAAAACCTTGTGCTATTCCAAGTCAGAAGAAAGCTAAAAAGGTGATTTACCGGACATTAGACGCGCTCAACGCTTCATTGATTGCCGTCATAAATAACTCATTTAAAGGAATTCCCGCTGCGTTCGCCGTACAGGCAATCACCGCGTTGTGGTCAAAAATACAAAACAACCCGGCTTCTAAGAACCAAGGTTGTCCCTGTGGGTCGATGCGGAAGTCAAATAAACTATAATGGCGACAACCCAAAGCCAAATGACACTTCTTAACTTCTTGCTGAACCTTTTGGGTTATCGGGTCATTAATATCTACAATCCAACCTGGGACATAATTTTTAGCAGTTGAAGCTAAGTCGCCCTCGATTGGTATTTTGAATTTGTCAGTATAGCTGCGGATGGGTCTGGTTTGCGGGTCTATCTGATACTCTTCAAGAGGTAAACCGATTAGCTCCCCATCTTTGACAATAGCGCCGCATCTGACTTCTCGACCGGCTTCAATGAATGTTTCTACGATCACCTCTGAAGCAAATTCAAATGCTTTCTTCAAGGCAGCGTCATACTCACTCTTTTCTTTGACTAAGGATACTCCTAAAGAGTTGTCGGCATTTGCGGGTTTGATGACTACTGGAGGTGTAATTGTCGGAACGTCTCCTTGGCGGAGCAATTCTCCAGAAGGCACTTTCACCCCTGCTGCTGCGACAATTGCTTTGGTTCTGGCTTTGTGGGCCGTGATTGCCATCACATCTGGAGTATTGCCTATATAAGGAATCTTTAGCAAGTCGAATAGTGCCCGGTAGTCAGTCATTCCAGGCAGACAAAACATTTGTGGCAACATCAGGTCAATGTTTTGCGCTGTTATAAACTGTATGGCATCTGATAGAGGCATCGGTTTAGCGACAGCAATATCTTCTGGACTAAGAGAGGAAGGAAATCGCCATTGGCCATCAAGTGTGATGTATGCAATCAGAAAGTCATAGAGCGATGGATTTGCCGTAGCTACCAGACAGCTTTGGGCGTAATTGCGTGACAATTCACAATAAAAATGATTGTATGCAGATCCAACTAAATGAAGGATGCGAAGTACTGGCATGATTCATTTTCCTAAGTACCGTTGTATTTTGTATAACAACTACAATTGCAAAAATTGCTTGAGAAGAGATGAGGAAGCAAGCGGAAATTATTCCTTCTTATCTTCTTCATCTCTATGAAATTTAAGCCAAGGCTCAGACTTCTCTGCTGATCTCTCGATTAGACAACGCGTCTAATCAGGGTTATACCATCTCGGATGGGTAAGAGAACTTGCTCTACACGAGGATCGGCGGCGACAATACGGTTGAACTGAGCGATCGCTTCACCGTTGGCGGTGCGTTGTTCGGGTGGTAAGTAAACTTGTCCTTGCAACAAAGTGTTATCGACACAGATTAAACCGTCGGGAGTCAGTAAGTTACTATCCAAAATGATCTGGAAGTACTCTACATATTCTTTTTTATCTGCATCAATGAAGATCAGATCGAATACTTCATTTCTGGCAGCCAGCTTGTGGAGTGTCTCTAGAGCAGGTGCTACTTCCACAACGATTTTGTCGCCGTGGGGAGACTCACTAAAGCAAGCTTGAGCAAATTCAGCAACGTAAGGATCTACTTCGCAACCGATAAGTTGCCCATCACTTGGTAATGCTTCTGCCATTGCTAAGGCTGAATACCCTGTGAACATTCCTACTTCTAGAATGCGCTTTGCCTTGGTGATATGAACAAACATTTTCAATGTCTGTCCTTCCAGATGTCCTGAGAGCATCTCCTGCTCTAGTTGACGCACTGTTTCACCATCGCTGAACCGTTTGCTCCAGTCTTCCTTACTGGTTTTTTGCGCCAATGCTGTCAATGCACTCGATTCGGGCGTGGTGTAATCATCCAAGTAGGGATCTAAACCCGCCGCTAATTGAACACCCTGCCGTAAAGAATCTAATATCTCTACGGGAATATTATTCTCTTCTGCCAATTTGAGGGTTTGCTGTAGCTGCGCTACTAAGATACTGTGTGGCGTTATCGGTCTAGCTATTTCTCGTCCTAAAACACTCGTCATATCTTCAGACCCCCAATAGCTTGGCTTCTTGACTTTCAATGTATGCGTCAACCCCTTCTCCGCCACGAGGGTATTCAGCACAAAGACGTTTGTGTTCAGCTAAAGCAGCATCAAGTTCTTCACGAGTCAAATCGTTAGCAAAGAAGCACTCACCAATCGGACGAGGCATGGCTGCGCGTTGTTTGCCATCTCGTGTCAAGCTTATAGATTGGGTAGCATCCCAGAGTAAATCTCCATCTAGTAGAGGATGATCGAGTGATAAACCGATACGACTCATCAAGTCTAGGATGCGATCGCGCTCCTCTGTTGGAATATAGCCCCGTTGTGCTGCAATGGTTGCAGACAAAGCCATATCAATATTGACGGCATGACCATGATAGAGGGGTATGTGAGGTGCTAATTCTAAGGTAGGACTCCAAGTATGACCGTAGGCAATAACGCGATCGAGGTCTATTTCATGCAAGTTTGGAGTCTCTAACTCCAACATGGTTTTGATTGCCTCGTAGTTGAGTTTATGGGCAATCTCTTTAAGTTCCGGTGTCCCATTCACGTGTCCAAAGTGAGTGGAAAGCAGTTCTTCGCCATATTCGTATAGCAGTTCAAAAACTTGCGAGTTAGAAACTACAGCGATTTTTACTAACTCTGCCATCCCATTGCGGACTTGAGCCATTGGCAAGGTTTTCAAAAATGAGAAATCGAGGATCACTTTCAAGGGTGCATGATATGCTCCCAAGCGATTTTTCAACTTGCGATGATTAACTGCTACTTTAATCGCTACACCTGCATCTATTAAACCAATCAATGTGGTAGGAATGCGGATGAAATTACTCTTGCGACGGTAAGCAGCGCAAGCAAACCCAGCCACATCAGTAATTAAACCACCACCGACGACTAAGACTGGTTCCTTACGAACTAAGCCAAAGTCCGAAAAAGCGTCAATAATTTTCTCAAAGCTTGCAAGGGTTTTATCTGGCTCTGTAATGATGATCGGAAATACTGTGAGATCAATGTCATAGTGTCTAAAATATGACCTGATCTGCTTGCCATAAAGTTCATAGACATTTGCATCAATTACAGTCAGACAGCGACCAAATTTTGCATAGCTATCTGCGATTTCTCGGTTTTCAATATCAAATGCACCGTTCACATAGACAAGACTAAAATCGATTTTTTCGTAACCTTGCACGTGAAACGCAGATTCCGTAGCTTCAAATGATGCTTGAACTTTATTCATGTGTGTTGACCTTATTCCAATTACAAAATTGTGAGATTTCGGTAATAATTGTGATTTACCCTAATGTACGTATGCCAGCAAAGAACTATGCTTTTCACCCTTTCTGATAAAAGACAGGACAAAATTAGCTTTCAATAAAAAGCTAACGTTTATTACTGACTGGCAATGTTATTAAACAACACCATTCATTTGAGTAAATTCTGTAGATGGGTTAACCTTTAATTGGGCATAACCTCAAACAAGTCAAGTAGATCCACTAGCAATATATTAAAGTAATACTTGCCTGCTTCTTCTGCGGATTATTGACTTTAATTTTGGGAAATTCATCTTAATTCAGATTTATTCCACTATATTTAATTTAAATTTAGTGGCTTTCCAACTGTACGATTCCGTAAAAATTCTAGCCGAGACAACTGATTATATCGTCGATCTCCAAGCTTTAATTTGAGATTAGAACCCTGATTAATCGTTAGTTGGCTGTTTCTTAGCATTAGTCTCAAACCTTATATTACTAAACCCGCTACATTCTATTTGCTTCATAATAACAGTGGACTTTTAAGAAGTTTATCTGAATTTTTATTAACTCCACTATATTTGTCTCTAACAATATTCCAATCGTTAGACTTTGCAAAACTCATATCTTAGTAAACTACTCATATTGTTTACCATTGTCTATCTCTAGGCTGACATTTGATATTACACAAATGATTAATCCTCATTTCGTTTTTTTTGCATTAGTCTCGAACCAGAAAATGGCTAAAAACTAAAGATTACTCACTGTATTTTATTCAAAGTACCAGTAAATTACCTCTTTTAAACAGTCAATTTCATGCTCAGTAATCAACATACCTACCTCAGCAACCCTTGAAAATTCAGAATTTAAACGTATCTGAGTTCCTTGTAACAAAAGCTTAACTTTTTTAAGGAATACTTGTGTGTATTAAAGGTTTCTAAGTTTGCTGAAATTGCCCTCTTAGCCCTAAAATAAGCCTTTTCAGCTTAAACCAACAAATAATTTACTAGTTGGTAACTGAAAAGTACAACACAAATCATAACATTACAGTAATACAAATCATAACATCTGTAAATATATTTAAGTCAATCCACCACGCGAAGTGTACTGGATAACTAGATATCTACAAAAAATATGTCTAAAGATAGATACTTTATACAACAATATATTTTACCTCGGCAGCTATATCTAACAGACACCTGTAAATTTAATCATACGTTGCGTTGCGCGAAATCCGTTGCTTTTGTTGGTTCTAGATGCAAGTACATACAAATTTTCGCTTTGGCAGACAGGTTTACAGATAAAAGATCGCAACTACACTAATTCACACAAATAGCAAAATATTGCCACAATATGCGATCGCAACTGGTGTAGTCTAAGAAATTATGGAACACACGCTGTTTTTATATTATATCTGCGTTGAAAACTGACAACGTTACTGTTGTGCTATGTAGCTGTCAAAGCGGGAATCTGTGAGTGCGATCGCTTAGTTACTTTACAATATAAAAAGTTGAGTATTTATAACAGGGAAAATTTATTTAAAAAGTAATTTAAATAATCTTAATATTCATCAATTTAAAAAATATTGGGATTGATCTCATAATTCATGGGCAACCTAACATACAATTGGTGTAAAAATTAGCGTGGCAAACTTATAAGTTTGCTTACCCGTTGTAGGCATATTCTTGTAAAATATGTAAACCAACTAGTAATTCCTAGTAGCTTAAATATGTCTTCTATGGCAATATGGATGTCAGGAAATATATTGTCACAAACAATTGATAATCCAAAAAATAAAATGGCAGATAACAAAATTAGAAATTCAGTTTTCTTCAGTATTCTTTTGAATTTAAGAAAAAACATTGAGATAATTGCAATATAGATTATGTAAAATACATTTTCATTAATATGCAAATAATCAGGAAAAACACTATCATGTATTAAGAAAAAGTCATCAAAAAGCAACAAACAGGTTATTAATCCAGAAAATAAAAAGAATGATGAATATTCTTTAGCTCTAATATCTTTTTTAAGTAAGATGTAACTAAAGAGACAGATTGATGCCGAAGAACACCAAAGCAATATACCAATATTTGAGAAAAATCCCAGATAAAAAGGCATATTCATGATGGCAGATGGATCTCTGGTCAAATTTTCTGTAGGTACATTAACTTTTAATTGCAGGAATAGTGAAATTAAAGAAAATGGGATAATTGTTATTAAAAATGTTAATAATAAAATTTTGATTTGATGAATATAGCTTGATTTTTGAAGAACTAAGTTTGTCATGGGTTTCTACTTTGATTATCTAGGACGCTTCTTGCAGATTTTTTAGTATTTTTGTTGGATAACTTAATATCTGCTATAAAATTATGATTTTTCTGCTTGTGTAAAAATTACTAGTAAGGACAAATCGGGTGTGTGACTGATAGATATACATTTAGGCATCAACCCAGATATTTACTAAACATATTTCAGTATTCGTTAGGCAGAAAAGAGTATCATTTTGAATTTGGTCGATAATCAGGTTAAGAGTTTAAATGTCAAATACTTGATTTACAAGGGTCTAGAATTAAGATAAGGTTAACAAAATAAAATCAACAAGTATAGATTATTTCATACAGCAAAAAAATATTCAAGTTCTTTCTCTCTTAATTTTTTTAAATTCTTGATGAAGCTTGCTATCTTAAATGTGCAGAATCTAGGTTAGTTATGGATGCTAAAGAATTGCTCAAACGCTATGCTGCTGGAGAAAGAGACTTTAGTGGGATGAATTTGCAAGAGGCTGACTTGAGTGGAGCTAATCTGAGCGGGGCTAACTTAAGTCGAGCTAACCTATTGGCAGCTAATTTGAGTGAGGCTAATTTGAGTAGGGCTAATCTCAGTTATGCCAAATTGAGCCTGGCTAGGTTCATTGGTACTAATTTGGAGGGTGCTAATGTGACTGATGCTGACATAATTTGCGCCATATTTGAAAATGCCAATCTCAAAGGGTCTTACCTTAGTGATTTCGGTTACATTAACAATGCCTTGTTCCAAAATACGATTGTTGGTGATGGTAGGATTATCGTCGGGCCAGAGATAATTCATGGATGAATATTCTGGGTTACTCTATCAGCCAATAGAAAGCTAATCAAATAAGAATTTTCATACAGCAGTTTTCAAGTAGATGAGGTACAAAATAACTGAAGTGTCTGTTTCAACATCCGATATTGCTTGACAAGTTAATTTCGATAGAAAAAAATTGAGTATTTCTAAGTAGACAAAATCTATTGAAATTACTTTTTATAAAAACTTAAGATTTCTTAACTTAGTTTAAAAAATCTTGGTATTGGCTTCAGAATATAAGAGCGATCGCTTTGTAAAGGTTAGTTGATATTAGTTGTCAAATTGCTGGTGAAGTTACAAACTAAAGAAATACAACACACGCAATTATTTTATGACTGCTATTTCTAACATTGAATTCAAACGACCAATTTGGCAAACCGCGATCGTATTGACCTTGGGCTTTTGGCTCAGTGCTAGTCTAGTTTTAGACTGGGTAATTATGCCTAGTCTTTATCTTTCTGGGATGATGAGTCAAGCTGGTTTTACGACAGCAGGCTATACGATTTTTTGGAACTTCAATCGGATGGAATTGTTATCAGCTGCTGTAGTGCTGACTGGGGCACTAGCTTTGAGCAAAACCCGATATCACTGGAGTATTGGCAGTATTGTTTTATCTGTGCTGCTGTTAACTATCGCTGTGCTTGACACCTATTTCTTAACTCCGCAGATGTGCGCTATAGGAATTCAACTCAACCTATTTGAAGCAGCTGCTGCTATTCCATCGACAATGAATTTACTACACGGTAGTTATTGGCTGCTGGAAGTAGTCAAGCTGATAGCTGGTGGTACACTTTTAAGCTGGTGCTGGCGGGAGCAATTTTAAGTAGATGGAGAAGTATAACGGTGAGAATGTCCACTTATAAATCTCACGCTAAAGACGCAAAGAAATTCTTTGCGTCTTTTCGCTACATATATCTTATGGGTTGATGAATGTGATGTTTACGATAGGCTACACTTAAACGTACAATTTTGTATTTATATTGGTGACTTTTAAAACTTGGGATTTTTTGGGTGAATTGCCACTATAAAATAATTTAGTTTTTGATAAATGTGATTCAATCAGCAGACATATAATTATCTTTTACTATACATTTTCTGCTTTCCCGGACATCTAAACAAATAAATATTTATAACAATTTTCTGGAAGATGATATTAATTAGTTTTCATGTTTACTTTACTGATTTATCATGAAGTTTATATATTTCTACTAATTTTTTTTGAAAATTATAGTAATCTAAGTTTTAGTGAGTATGTTACTTGTTATCTACCATCTAGCTGAAAACAGCTATTTTGCAGGTATCTACTACTAATCAAGAATTTCCCTGTAAGTTCTTGAATTTGTCACTACAATTTGTGCAGGGTGACTATTTAGGTTCACACAACATTAAAACCCGTTTCCAGTACTTATGAAGAGATTCCCTTCTGCTGATTTAGTCGCCCGCGCATCTCACCACACACCATCATGGCGGCAATTATCAGCAAACTCATTCTTGGCGGGAAGTTTACTATTATTGTTGTGCAAGCGATCATTTTGCCGAATCCCAAGACTAAGAGTTGCTCTACAATCACAAACTTAAGTAAGATATTGAACTTTTGGAATGCTTAGTTTTGAATAATACTTTTTTCCTTGTGAAGTTGCGCTCAAGAATAAACTTCTTAAAAAAGTACCCGGCGATTTTCGTCACGGATATAAAAACATACTTCGTCAGCGCAGACTTAATGCCTATAAGTCTTGATGGAAAAACATTTACGTTTACATTACAGTAGATTTTGGTCGCTCCAGACTTTAGGATTAGGGACAAAAAACTTTTGCAAGAGAACTAAATTATCTATAATTTTAGGCTACAAAATACGGATAACAATGATACTTTTGTGACTGATGGGCGAGAGCCAATGGTCTTTATGTGGCACTTGAGTTACTGTTAGATTGGCTAGATTAGCTAAAGATACAGAAAACCAATCTAATTTTTGAAATACTATATCCTGGCAACTAGTCGGGCAATTTTGCTATTGGTCAGTAGCATTAATTGGTTTAGTTGTAAGTTGTGGATTATAGCTTAACAGAGATTGGTGAATTAAGAGTTGGGGGGTGTGGAATCTCTGTACTAACTCAAATATGACCGCTATATTTATTTGAACAGTGCTTTCAACAAAGTCACGGTGAATTCCGAAAAGGTAATTCACTAATTTTGCCTGCAAATGTTAATTTTATTTCAGAGCGATCGCAATGAAGACACTTCCGATTAGTAGATACAGATTTTTTCAAAAGCTCCAGCCCCTATCTTTGTTGAAAAAAATCACTGGTAAGTCGGTTACTGGTTGTTTACAAGTGTTTAGCACATCAGGCTCTTGGTCAATATATGTAGATGAGGGGAAACTAATTTATGCCAGCTACTCAGAGAAAATGTTTGAGCCGCTTTACAGAAATTTGCAACGCTTGAGTCAGCAAATTTCTACTCTCCCTGACGGGATCAAAGATCAGTTGCGGGCGATATTTGAAACTGGTATTGAAAATCAGGCAATACCGAACCCGGATTATCTGGCTATTTGTTGGTTAGTCAATCAGAAATATATCAGTTCCTCTCAAGCAGCAATGCTGATAGAGCAATTGGCGCTAGAAGTTCTAGAGTCATTTCTGAATTTACAGGAGGGAAGTTATGAATTTATTCCTGAGAGTTTTCTGGATGATATGCCAAAGTTTTGTCATCTAAATGTTCGTTTATTAGTTGAACTCTGTTTAACGCCTCAAAATGAAGCGGTTTATCGTCAAACATCACCAAGTTATCAATCACATACCTCACAATTTTTCCAAATAAATGAACTACAATCTAAAGCCAAAACTACGCCAAAGTTGCCTAAAATACACGGTTTTAAACCAGCAGCCTACTCGATTAATACTAATGAACACAGAGGTCAGCAAATCATCCAACCGCCTGCTGACAGAAAAATCTACACAATCTTGTGTATTGATGACAGTCCTACGGTATTGAATGCTATTAAAAGTTATTTAGATGAGCAAACCTTTTCTGTTATCGGAGTCACTGATTCATTAAAAGCTCTAATGCAGATTATCCGTATAAAACCCGATATAATTTTGTTGGATATATCAATGCCTAATCTCGATGGATATGAACTCTGCTCTTTGCTGCGAAAACACTCATATTTTAAAAATACACCTGTGATTATGGTGTCAGAAAAAGTAGGATTTCTAGATAGAGCTAAAGCTAAGATGGTGAGAGCATCAGGCTATTTAACTAAGCCTTTTAAACAAGGAGATTTACTAAAAGTTATTTTTCAACATATTGTTTAATTTCCTAAGAGACCATTTATAAAGTAAATCTTTAGACGGCTAGACGACGTAGCATAATACGAGTCATAACAGCATATATGGCAGCTTCACTCATTTCAGTCAGACGTTCATAATCTTTACTCAAACGATGGTACTGGTTAAACCAGCAATCATGTTCTTTCTACTACCCAACGCTTCGGTAAAACCTCAAAATCTTTATTAGTACGGCGAATGACCTCAACATGAGCTTGGATCATCAACCAAACAGCCAGCGCAAACTTATCACAGCCTTTCGAGTCATCCTTTCTACGTAAATACGCTATCTAAACTGTATCGTAGCGTTCTTCTTTTTTCTAATTTCCCATCTTTAGATTTACTTTATAAATAGCCTCTAAAGCCGTATTTTCTGATGTAAATGACAAAAAACGATATTGTCAGAAATTGCGGGTTGAAATTTGCTTAAGATATGCCATAAGGTGTCGCCGCTACGCCCGTCGTAGACATCGTACTCAATTTACCATGCCCTATGACTAACTACTTTCGCTCTAATATTGATGCAATGGCTAGCTATGTTCCCGGAGAGCAGCCTCAACGTGGTACACAGATTATTAAACTTAACAGCAATGAGAACCCCTATCCTCCTTCTCCTGCGGCATTAGCTGTGCTACGGAATATTGATGGTGAGTGGTTGCGGCGCTATCCAGAACCTTTTGGGGGAGAATTTCGGCAAGCTGCAAGTAAAGTTTTAGGAGTTCCTAGTGATTGGATAATTGTCGGAAATGGCAGTGATGAATTGTTAAGTGTGGTGATTCGAGCCTGTGCTGAACCTGGGAAAAAGGTAGTTTATCCGATGCCTACTTACGTGCTATATCGGACATTGACAGAAATGCAAGCGGCGGAAATTATTGAGATTCCTTACAGCAAAGACTACAGCTTACCAAAGGACGAATTAGTTGCTGCCAATGGGGCTGTTACCTTTATTGCGTCGCCCAATAGTCCATCGGGACATGTGGTGGCAACAAATGATTTGCGAAAATTAGCCAGCCAGTTATCTGGAGTTTTAGCGATCGATGAAGCATACATAGATTTTACCGAAGAGAATGCATTGTCTTTGGTAAAGGAGTACGAAAACGTCATCGTGATTCGGACACTATCTAAGGGATATTCGTTGGCAGGATTGCGATTGGGCTTTGGGGTGGCGAATCCCAAACTGTTGCAGGGATTGTTTAAGGTTAAAGATAGCTATAACATTGATGCGATCGCTTGTGCAATTGGTACGGCTGCCATCACTGACCAAGCTTATAAAAATGCTTGTGTAGCCAAGATTAAAGCATCACGGATTAAGTTAGCAACAGACTTGAAACAATTAGGTTTTCATATCTGGGATTCCCAAGCTAACTTTTTGCTGGCACAACCAAGAGAAGAAAACGCAGAATATCTCTATCAAAAATTGAAGGAACGGGGAATTTTAATCCGCTACTTCAAGCAGCCTGGATTAGATGATAAATTACGCATCACTGTTGGGACAGATGAGCAAAATCAGGTTTTAATAGAGGCACTAACTACAAACCTTTAATTATTCCTACTCACCAAAATAGTGCTGAGTGCTGAGTAACGAGTGCTGAGTAAAAAGTAAAATTAATTGCACTCAGCATATAGGGTAGTCGCGCCCTTTTCTTAGAAAGTTCTGTTCGCTAGTTTTAACTATAGGGTTATACTCACCACTCAGCACTCAGTACTACTGAATTAACTTACAACACTTGAAAACTAAAGCTAAGACTTGCCCAATTATTTACATCCAAGCTATGTGAATCGGCTGCTGTAACGTTCATCTCTGTTTTGAAGACACTAGCGTTATGTAAGTCTTGTAGCAAGGCTTGTACAACTTCTAAGGAATTCAATAATGGGCCAATTGGCCCTTGTTCGGCTGTAGAATACTTGGCAGTGTTCAAGGCAGCCAGAGTTCCGCTAAAGGGGGCAGTACTAAAAATTAGTTGGTGTTCGCACTCAGAAGCTGGCCCTGAAATCATCCATTCGGAAGCAGTATTCGTTTCGGGTAGAGTGAGGGTTTCACCTGGAGAGATGACGACTTCTTTCAGGAGGGGCTTGGTGTCGGCAGTGTTTGGTTCTTGAGGGATTTCCCAAGAATAGAAGGCGATCGCTGTATGATTATTGTTTAATCCCAGCAAGATTAAATATACTGGGCGATCGCTCTGGTTTTCTACCCGATATTGCATTCGACTACCGATAGGGACAATCGGAGTAGGGAGTGATTTTTGAATCGAAGTTTCTGTTTTGGAAGTTCGTACTGTTTCGCGCTGCATGATAACGCGAGGCGATATGTTGTTAATTATTTCTAAGGTTGTCTTGAGAGCCAAGCGGGAAGAACCTTGATTTTCAGTCAGTCGCCATAACTTGGCTGCTAATAAGGTTGATAATTTTGGTGCTAACTTTTGCACTGTTGATTTTACTGCTTCTCCTGCTTCCCCCGTGGCATTAGAAATTAGTTCGCCACTAAGAGAAAATAAACCATAACGGCTAGGTGTTTGCTGTAGTTTAGCAAATAGATAATCAGCCGGTTTTTCCCCTGCGACTACGGTGGAGACATGGGGAAATGCAGCAAAGGCACTTGTAGCGTCTACCCGCTCAATTCTTTCCAATCCAGTATCCAGAGCAATTATTAAATTAATATTTCGGGGTAAAACCCGGACTGCTTCTTGGACAAGTTGCCCGATTTGTAGGGAATTTGCACCTTCTATTTGGGAAATTTGCGCTTTTGCTGTTAACCCAGTCCGCGATCGCAATACTAATTCTTCTCTTGTTGTTCCTAAGGTGAATCGAGAATTAACTCCGTAGTATAGCAGCACTTGTGGCGGTAATCCTGCTAACCACAGCTGGACTGTTTTGCCATCTTCTTCAATGGCTTTCACCACGCCTTCTGCACCAATAATCCTGTCTGGCGGTAGAGACGTTAAATGTTGATTTTTTTGACTACTTAATAACCCTGGTTGCTGTTTACTACCCAATTTGGATAGAGAATTTTCTATATACGAGAGGGCGACTTGAATTTTGGTATTTGGGGTAAATTCCCACAAATACTGCGTCAAGGCGTAGGTAAATAACCCAGCACTAAAACCAGAAAAGAGTTCTTCCCTCGCCGACTGCTTGGGATTTGAGGTAGCTGCTAAGACAATCGGCGTGCTGGGTAACTTCTGAGTTTTAAGTTGTTGAAGAAAGTCGAGTTCTTCTGCTGTTAGCTTTGCCTCTATTGATTCTGGAAGGGCACGACTTTTTAATCCTAATACTGGGGTTGGCGCATAATAGCTAGTATCTAATACTGCTGTGACTCTTTCTGTAGGGAGCGATCGCAATAATAGCAGTAAAGTTTCTTCTAATATATAGTTGACTATTTTCTCTCCTTGTGAATTAAAGCTGGCATTGGCTGTCACCAGAGCATTTTGCATTGTCTCTGGAGATGTTTCCAATTTGACACGGCTGCCATAACCGCTAAAGTGGAAGAAGACCAGATCGTCGGGTTTAGCTTGATTACCCAACCGATCTAAAAAAGCCGTCTCAATGAATTCCCTACTAGCTTCTTCCTCAGTTAGGGTTAGGATATCTGACCCTTGGAAACCAAAGCGATGAATCAAAACTTCTCTTTGTAGTTCCACATCTGTCAGACAACCACTGAGGGCTGGAATTTTTGGGTATTGGTTAATACCTATTAACAATGCCAACTTGCGCGGACTGGGTTGTGCCAAAGCTTGGTAATAGCGATTTCCTAAAGACAACCACTCAGCTTCAGTTATCCCCAATACCGCGAGTATTGAGCCAATTCTCTCTAAAAACGTGCGACGTTTCATAATTAGCTATCAGCCCTCAGCTGTTCAGTTAGCAGCTTACAGGGCTGAACTCTGTATTGTAAAGTTACAAAAATGTGGGGAGCGGAGCAGGGGAGCAGGGGAGCAGGGGAGCAGGGGAGAAAGTTGCAGTAAGTTTTTCTCCTCTGCACCTCTGCCCCTCCGCACCTCTGCCTCTTGTGCCCAATGCCCAATGCCCCATACCCTAAGCTGGTACTTCTATGCGCATTGCCCGTGCTAACTCTGCTGCTACTTCTGGACGAGAAAATTCTGGTGGAGGCAACTCACCGCGCCGCAGCATTTCCCTAACTTTTGTCCCTGATAGGTGAATGCGTTCTTCTGGCCTGCTGGGACTGGTTTTAGATGTTGCCATCTGCTTAGTGCGCATGCAGTAAAAAGCGTGTTCAAATTTCATCGGCACAATGCCTAATTCACTTGGCGTAAATTCATCAAAGATATACTGAGCATCATAAGTGCCATAATAGTCACCAACACCAGCATGATCCCGTCCGACGATAAAGTGAGTACAGCCGTAGTTTTTGCGGACTAAAGCATGGAAGATCGCCTCACGAGGCCCAGCGTAGCGCATTGCGGCGGGGTTAATTGCCAAAGTTACCCTGTCTAAGGGGTAGTAGTGTTCTAGCAAAATTTCATAGCAGCGCATCCGCACATCAGCGGCGATATCATCTTCTTTTGTCGCCCCGACTAATGGGTGCAAAAATAGACCATCAACAATTTCTAAGGCGCACTTTTGAATGTATTCATGGGCGCGGTGGATGGGGTTGCGAGTTTGAAAGCCGACAATGGTTTTCCAACCCTTGTCTTTAAATAGTTGCCGTGAAGCTGCTGGATCGATTTGATAAGTGGGAAACTGGGGATGAGGTTCGCGTTGCAACAACCAAATATCACCCGCCAGATGTACAGTACCTTGGTTATAGAGTACCTGCACGCCAGGATGATTGACATCATCAGTGCGGTAGACTTTTATTGCTTCGCGGGTTTTGTCGTAGTGATATTTTTGGGTGAGTTGCAAAACTCCGATAAATTCGCCTCTGGAGTTATCTAGACGGATTAAGCCGCCTTCTTGCAACGGGGAAGCTACTTCTTCGCTTACCGATAGTGTAATCGGGATTGACCACACAAGACCGTTAGCTAATCGCATTTCTGTCACAGTGCGATCGTAGTCTTCTTGGTTCATAAAACCCGTCAGCGGACTAAAAGCACCGATCGCAATCATTTCTAGATCGGAAACGGCGCGATCGTCAAGTTGCACTCGTGGCAAAAAGTCAGCTTTTGAGAGAAACTCTGCTCTTTGTTCTGGTGTAGCGATACGGTTAACCAACTGTCCACCGTGGGGGGCTATGGCATCTGGATTGTGACTCAACTTAATCCCCTCTCTGCTTTTACTGTTATTGTTTCAGATTATGTACTAACTTATCAAATGCTGGTACGTAGAGAAAAATAGTTTAGGCATTGGGCACAAAAGGCAGAGGAGCAGAGGAGCAGAGGAGCATGGGGCAAACTAAATATTAAAAGCGATCGAAATCCGAGTCCGCAGCCTTACCTTTTCCCTAGATGATAATTTTGATCGCGCAGATCAAACCTTCTTCAAGAACCTTTAAATTTTCTGCTAATCCTCTCAGAATTTATACCAGTAATTAGTAAAGGGGATCGATGACATTCGCTTGCTGCGAAGCATCCATCCCCGAATAGCTGCCCAGATAATTAACCTGGAATCTATAGTCCGGTATCTAATCATCCCAGTATCGGCCGAGATATGTCGATTGTCACTGGGATAGATACTGATTTAGAAGATATCTACAAAAAGATAGGTACACAATTACTCTTTTTCAATGCTTCTTCCATTCTCCATTGCCAACAGTGCTGTCCCGTAAGCAGCTTCTGTGTACGCTGACGCTACTACAGGAACCTGCAAATGACGTGCCCTAATTGCAGTCCAAGTATCATTAGCCGCACCACCACCAGCGGTATAAACACGGCTCAATTTGTCTGCTCCCATTTGTTGTAATAATTCATACCCTCGCCTTTCTATGCGGGCAATGCTTTCTAACAACCCATGCAAAAATTCTACTGGATTCTCTGGGCGTGGTGACAAGCGTGGGGGTAGATTGGGATCGTTAATCGGAAAGCGATCGCCTACCTTCAATAACGGATAATAATCTAACTCGCTGGGTTTTGATGCATCAATCTCCCGACTAAGGCTTTCTAACTCAGCGTTTGTGAAAAATTGCTTTAGTACTGCACCTCCAGTATTAGAAGCACCCCCAGTCAGCCACAAATCACCCAACCGATGGCTGTAAATTCCATATCTGGCATCTTCTACACGGGTACGACTTAACAACTTTAGTACCAACGTTGAACCAAGGGAAGTCACAGCTTCACCAGGTAATTTTGCCCCGCTGGCAATAAAAGCAGCAATACTATCGGTTGTACCAGCACACACCAGACAATTACGACTTAAACCGAACTTATCCGCAATTTCAGAACGCAATTCGGTAATCGGAGTCCCAGGAGTTAAAACTTTGGGTAGCTGAATCGGTATTTCTAGCAATTCTAGCCATTCTGGGTATTTCAACTCTTCTACGTCATAACCCAGCTTTAAAGCATTATGGTAATCGCTAATACCCAACTGTCCATGTAAGAGAAACGCCAGCCAATCTGCTTGATGCAGGAAATATCTAGCTTCAATAAAAGAGGGTAATTGCCTCATCCATAAAAGTTTGGCCAGGCTAGAGGTGGCACTCAATACAGTATGATTGGGGGGTGCAATACTCCTCAAATGCTCTAGAACAGACGATCCCCGCGCATCGTTGTACAGCAATGGTGCATCTACAGGGTTGCCAGCAGTATCGACCAGCAAGACGGTAGAGGAAGTACCATTAATTGCGATCGCTTTAATTTCTCGCCGCAATTGCTCAGGTATTTGTTCCACCAACGCAAACAAAGCCTCCTGCCAAATTTTGGGCGTAGCGGCATTTGGTGAGTCGTGGAAGGGATATCGCACCTCTGCCTGAATACAAGAGGCTTCCTCGTCAATCACCACACCACGTCCGCCAGATGTGCCGAAGTCTATACCCAGATATAAATTCATAATTTTTATAAATTTTTTTAATGGAGAATAAATAAGAACTACTGACCAATAACTGCTTTTGTTGCATCTTGTAACAAGATATTCCACAATTCTGGCAAAACAAGGAAAAGTAGTAAACGAACTGTTCAAAATCAATTCAGGTTAGGAGGTTTTCAGCCATGCCTATCTTAGATACTCTGTACATTGCTCAGATATCTTCCATCTCAGATACTCAAGTCTACATCGCCCTAGTTGTAGCCTTGATCCCAGGAGTTCTAGCTTGGCGATTAGCCACAGAACTTTACAAATAAGGCTCAGATGTGACACAGTTGAAAAGCTAATAATCCTGGCAGTACGGGGTGCAATTTCCAGATTTTATGGCTTTATGTCATAAGTACCTAGAAACCTTGCACTTACGTAAGCCAGGTTATTTTTTAACTAGTGCAACACTTGTAGCTATTTCAAAAAAATGAAGTAATATGACAGCTAAATCAAGCATTCAGGACTACTGAGTGCTAATTTATCTCCGAGTATCGAGTGCTGTTACGGTAGCGAGGCGTTTAACCAGTACTGGGTTACAAATTTTACTTAGCACTCTTGATAGTACTTCCCTTCACTAAGCGAGGTTATCTTTTAGCATCATGAACGCGATTCAACCATCTAGACCACCGTCACAACCTATACAAAAACGCCGTGTCATTTCTCGACCAAAGCGGCATCTTCGTCAACGTTCTTACAAAGTGATGGCACTGGAAAGCACAGCCAAAATAGCGGTCAATCTTGTGATTACAGCCGTTGCAGCATCTGCCTTAACACAACTCTTGCCTTATCATTGGTTACAGCAAGAGAAATTGCGAGAAATGAGTACTGAAGTCAAGCTGATGGAAGGACATGTCAATGGTTTACAGGCGGAATTTAGCCGTAACTTCGATCCGCAAGAAGCTAAAATTATTAGACAACGACAAGGATACCGATTCGATCCCAGTCAGCGTCAGATCGTGTTGATGAATCAAGATCGCCGAGAAGATGAGCAAACAGACTCGTCACCCTAAGACAAATGGCGAATTTGGAATTATTTAGGTTTATTGTGATTTAGGCTACGTATAAACCGGGTGTTAATTTATATTATTGCTAATAAATAATGGTTAATAGCTAATTTTTGAATAGCTATGTATTTATCATCTATTAGTTATTAGCGATAGAGCGTCACTAAACTCTAGTTAAAAATTAATCAATTATTTTGAATCCCCCAGAAGAACTAATCTACCAATTAGGACGCTGATTGAGATAGTAACTCGTCTAGCCAATTTTCGAGTTGTAAACGCAAGCGACAACCAGTAATATCTTTATCGTTGTCGAGAGAGGGTAGTTGAGTAAGAGCGCGACGATAATCAGCGATCGCACAATTCCAGTCGCCCCAAAGATGGTAAGTTCTGCCGCGTTCAGCCCAGATATGACCTTCTAGTTGACCGAAAAGCAGTGCTAGCTCAAAATTCTCAATTGCCACCTCGTATTGCCCTAAATCGCGCCAGGTAATGCCTCGGTTAATCCACGCCCGAACATGGTGAGGTTTCAAATCAATCGCTCGATCGTAGTCGGCAATTGCTACTGCTAATTCTCCACAAGCCGCGTAGTAATTTGCGCGATTATTATAAGCACTAGCCAAATAGGGATTAAGTTTAAGGGCAGTATTATAGTCGTAAAGCGCTTTTTCCCTTTCGCCACTTTGGAAATAAATTAGCCCCCGGTTGTTGTAATCAACGGCATTGTCGGGATGGCGGCAGATTAGTTGGGTTAAAAGTGCGATCGCTTCGGTATAATCTCCTTGTTGAGCCAACCTCAAAGCACAAGAGCGCAAGTCGCTATCCCCAAAAATATATTCGCTGCGATCGCTTTTTCTCCACTCTTGAAGTTTGCTTGTAGTATTTACAACATACTTATATTGGTTACTTTGCTGGTCATCGTCAGCTAAAAATAAGTGAATATTCATCTTTCCCTACTTGAAATACCTGCTTTTTTAAATAAAAATCTAGTTTTTTAAGGCTAGTGGTTTTACCGCTATCTTTATTTTCAAGGTACTTATGGTTACTTGAAAGCCATCTTAAGACTGAGATTTAAACTACTCACACCAGTAGAAATCTACCCCTTAAATAAACAATTGCTCCTCAAACCTATTCATAGATACTCGATCCCGAAGATGAATTCCCGAAATAGCAGACGTTAATCTCAAAGACTAGTCAAGTAGTGAGAGCAGCAAATTGGTAGAATGCCAACAAGCCGTTCGTTAAAGAGGGGATGAGGAAGCAAGAGAGCAGGGGAGCAGAGGAGCAGAGGAGCAGAGGAGCAGGGGAGCAGGGGGAGAATAACTCTTAACTCCTAACTCAGCACTGTTTTGCCCAATGCCCAATGCCCAATGCCCAATGCCCAATGCCCCATTCCCTAAATTCAATTTTTAAATTTTGAGAAATTTCCCAATGACAACTGCAATTTCCTATCCCAATGCCCCTGATTTAGCAACCGATGATTACATTGCGATTGGCTTGGCAACCTGCTTCGTCAAAGAAGATGGAGAAGTTTATCAAATCGAAGTTATAGAACCGATTCCTTCTGCGGCTTTGGAAGCGCTTTTAAAGGGCATTCCTACCTCCTATAAACTGGCTTATGCCACAACTTTGGGATCTGTGCTGGATGGCGATTCACCACTGCTACCAGATGGCTTTCCAGAGTCGGCTCAGTTTGGAGAAGAATTTGTGCCACGGGCATTTGCAGCAGCTCGTACCTACAAGCGTCGTGAATCTGCAAAATCTCTGATTCCCTTGGGTACAAACTACACTGAATTTAAATATTCAATTGAGCGGAAACGGGTATTAAATGCCGCTAGAGTTGTCACCAAAGAAGACAATATTAAACAGCATTCTCACACTCACAAAGTGCTTTAAGTCATTATGCTAAAACTTTACGGTGGCGCTCGTAGTCGAGCGTCAATTGTCCACTGGTATTTAGAGGAATTAGGAATTCCCTACGAATTTGTCAGGCTTGATATGCAAGCGGGCGAACACCTCCAGCCTGCATATTTGGCAATCAACCCATTTGGTAAAGTTCCAGCAATTGTTGATGGGGATTTTCAGCTTTGGGAATCTGGGGCAATTTTGTTGTATCTTGCCGATAAGTATAGTAAAACTGCACTTTCACCAGAGGAAAATGCTCTATTTTCCCAATGGGTGTTGTTTGCCAATGCTACCCTTGGCCCAGGGATTTTTGTAGAAGCAAATCGGGAGCGGGAAATGCCCCGCTTGTTGACTCCCTTAAATGAAATTTTCAGTAAGCAACCTTTTTTACTTGGCAATGAGTTCACTGTTGCTGATGTAGCAGTGGGGTCTATTTTGAATTACATTCCCATGATACTGAAGCTAGACCTCAGCCCCTATCCAGCGGTGTTGAACTATATGAAGCAGTTATCTGAGCGTCCGGCATTTCAAAGAAGTATTGGCGGACGGACTTAAAATCATTCATAATTCGTAATTCGTAATAGAATTTTTAACTACGAATTACGAATTTTTTAACGATAATTTGTAAATTGCAAAGCAACTGGGTAGTCTTCTTGTTTTAGCCGCTGCATGACAACTTGCAAGTCATCTTTAGATTTAGCAGAAACCCGCACAGCATCCCCTTGAATTGAAGCTTGTACCTTTTTGAATTCGTCCCGAATCAATTTGGAAATTTGTTTGGCGATTTCCTGACTGATGCCTTTTTTGAGTTTGATTTCTTGACGCACGCGATTACCACTGGCTGATTCAACCTTGCCAAAATCAAAGATTTTTTGGGAGAGGTTACGCTTGGCGGCTTTTTCTCGGAGAATGGTGTGTACAGAATCTAAGGTAAACTCGCTGTCAGTACTAACGTTAATGCTTTCTTCAACTAACTCGACAGTAGTTTCAGTGTCTTTGAGGTCGTAACGACCTTTGATGTCTCGTATAACTTGATCGACAGCGTTAACCAACTCTTGTCGGTCAAAGTCGCTCACAATGTCAAAGGAAAAAGTAGAAGCCATAAAACATTTTGGATTTTAGATTTTGGACTTCGACTTCGCTCAGTCGAACTATTTTGGATTGGGAAAACTCTTCCCCAGTCCCCAGTCTCCATGCCCCAACTAACTAGTAGCTTGGATGATGCTCAAGAAAAAGAGAGTGGCACAGGCAAGGATGCCAATGGCAAACATGAGCGATCGCAAAAGGGGTATATTCAAAATATAAAAAATCGAGTATAGGAAACGGACCACTACAAAGGCGATCGCCGCTACTTGGGCTGTAAAAGAATTTACACCAGTTACATAAGCCATCAATGCCGCTGCGGAAAATATCATAAAGGCTTCAAAGGTGTTCTGATGTGCCCAAGTAGCCCGTTGGGCATAAGGTGGCAATTTATCAAACATGGCGCGAGGAGTAGAAACTATTTCAGAACCAATACGCGCACGGGCATAAGCTACTAGCAAAAATGGCACATAAATGAGAAATGCAGCAGCAGCGATCGAGTACAAAAAAATTATCATTACTTATTAGTCGTTGGTTATTAGTCATAAGTCATCAGTCATCAGTCATTAGTCAAATACAAATGACAAAAGACAAATGACAAATGACTAATCAAAGTAGAAAAGCGTTACCACTTTTCTTTGTTCTTCTGCATCCTGACAAGTTTGTAACAGGGTGCGACTGTCGTGAAATGCAAAGCAGATTAGTTGCTGGCAACGGGAGACAATTTCCTTGTTGCACAAGTAACTAGCTTCCGCCAGAGACAGATTATCATTACTGGGATTTTCGACTAGATGCATTACCTGTTCTAGTTGCTGGCGCGATTCTAAAGGCTGGCGTTCCAAGCTTTGGGGTAGAATCACCGTCAACAAATTTGCATCAGCCCGGGTTGCTCCCTTAATAGCAGCTGAATTTGTACCTGTAGCACCAGAAGTGATGATTCGATTACCCGATAAAACTAGGGCATAAGTCATCATTTCAATAAGATTCTGATGCGTAATCGGGACGTGACGAGAACCCAGCAAGGCAATTCTTTTAGAACCCGTTTGCTGGATTGTTGCCAGTTCTTGCGCTAATGTATCGAGGTTAATAAGGTCTGTTGATTGGCTCAAAGATGGAGATAATCAGACTAAACGACCCAGATATTTTACCAAACAGCGTGTAGATGCGAGGAAAACTTAAGTTAGACATTTTCCAAATCAATGAGTTCTTTAAATCTATGATGTGATATCCAACGACGTGCAAGATCGGCAGTTTTGCCTATGTAGAGAATTTCCCCAGAACCAGAAATCGCAAAATAGATGGCTGGACAGTCAGGGAGATCGGCTTTTTTCTCCAATGGAAGCGAGGGTAGTTTCAGGGGATCAATTGCCGTTAAATCCATTTTCTCCTAGTTCCAGTGACTTCTATAGCCATCACTAATAAGACCCCACTGAATTCTTACTTCAGTAGCTTCAAATCATCCGGGATTCGATCCCGGATGATTTACTCCTTCTGTCTCCTGCCTCCTGCCTCCTTCAATACACTCATGAATCTAAGACAATGCCGCTGCGGGAGTTAAACCTAGTTTGGATAACAAGCGGTCAATGTCAAAATGCTCGGACATCAACTGGCGAATATACTGAACCTTAATCGGCTCGTGGACGCGGACTTGCCCAAAAGTGCGGTCAACAATTCCTACAGTAGTTAGGGTATCTAAGTCAACAGACAAAATGGGTATTTCTAGTTCTTCAGCGCGACTGAGAATGAACGGTGGGGGTGGTAGTTGCCCAGTCAGAATTAAACATTGGGTAGAAGTTTCTAAAGCCGCTTGCTGAATTTCCACCCGATCGCCTCCTGTCACCACTGCCATATTCCGGCGTTTGCGGAAATATTTCACAGCTGAATTGACATTCATTGCTCCAATTGCCAGACTTTCTACCAACAAATCCATGCGATCGTTGCGACAGAGAACATCAGCCTTTAACTGCTTGACTAGTTCGCCAACACTCACACTGCGGAGCAAATCGCTATTCGGCAGCATTGCTAGCACTGGAATCCCCTGCTGTTCCAAAAATGGGCGCAAGAGAGTATCAACCGCTTCTAGTTGGGTGACAGGGATATCATTGATTGCAACTCCAATCAAGCGATCGCCCAGACGCTGTTTTGCAGCCAATAGCGCCTCAACCGAAAGCAAGGATTTATAGCGGCTTACTAACAGCACACCAGCATCCAATATTTCAGCCATTTGCAGCAAAGACAAGTCAAACAAATTGCCTTCGGACAAATTACCAGGCCCCTCCAGTAACACTAAATCTCCTTGAGACTTATGTAAATATTGCTGTATTAGGGACTGCTGATAATCGGTTTTATCTTCCCCCCGCAAGCGCTTTTGCACATTTGGTTCATCCAAAGCCAGCATTGTAGGTGCAACGCGGTTTTCCGGCAAATTGAGGCTAAGAGCGATGAACTGGACATCTTCCTCAATTACGGTTCCACCAGACGAACTAAAAGACGTACCGAGTGGTTTACCGTAGCTAATATCCAGACCTTTTTGCTGTAGCTGATGAGACAAACCCAGAACAGTTGCAGATTTACCGCTGTAATTCTCGGTCGATCCAATCAGCAAATATTTAGGGGATTTTGGCACACATGCACTCCTAATTTCAAAAGTCAGAAGAACCCAGCTAGGTGTTTCCTAATTCTAGTTCCTTCTGGCAAAAGCCTCTCGCTCTCACAAATTAAGGTTTCCCAGAATTACCTTCTGATTGCACAAGCAGGAGAGCCACTTATGGGTAGGCTTTTCAGATTAAACCAATTTTTTGGGTTTTGGAACCAATAAAGATTGTCTGAAACCTTAAAACTAGGTTCAATGCCTTCTAGGTTTCTAGCTGTTCCAGTTCCCGACAACAAGAGTTGAGGATGTTCTGTACTACTAAAGTGGTGACTTATCCCAAACGCTCTGCTTCTAGTATTACGTTAAACCAATCGGCTAATGGTAGTATTTAATTTGCTAAAATTAGATCGTAGATACGTATAAAATTCAAGAGTGGTAATGAAAACTACCCATAATTAAGGTAAAAACCTTTCTTCGCTAAGTAAAATTTAGGTTTAAAAAAAGAGGTATTGATATGAACACAAACTTAGAAGAATTTTCATATATCTGGGAGGACTCTGATTGGGCACTCTTAAAATTCAATGCTTCACCTTCAGAAAAAGAACCAAGATATGTAATTGTAAACACGAAAACTAAACAGGGTTTGCTATAGCAATCCTAAATCATTCGTGAGAAAATACTGAAAAAAGAAATGGGTGATTGGTGCAACTATAGTACGGAGTAGGGCAATGTGGATGCGATCGCTATCAGATTTTATCGAAAACAGCCAAGACAAGCGGGAAGTTCAAAGGGCGATCGCGGTCAAAATGCTACTTGAAGGATACACTCATGTTGCTATCCAGTCGATATTGGGGGTTTCATCAGGATTTATCAGCAAGTGGAAGAAGGCATTTTTCACTTCAGGAGTAGAGGGTTTAAAGCTTGGTTACAAAGGAAGTCAAGGATTCTTAAATCCACAACAACGTGCGTCTATCATTGAATGGCTCAAAATCAAAGATAAGTGGAATGTGAGCGAATTAGAGTACGAGATTGCTGACAAGTATGGGGTGGTGTTTGAATCAAAACAGAGCTACTACGATTTATTTGATGCCGCCCGGATTAGTTGGAAGAAAACTCAAGCACACAATCCGAAGCATGACGAAGAACTAGTAGCATCAAAAAAAAAGAACTCTGTGGGCTATTGGAAGCGAGACGAAAGGAAATTGAGTCAGGAAAGTTAGTTGTGTTCATGGTTGATGAATGTCATTTGTTATGGGGGGATATATTTGGGTACGTTTGGGGTAAAACAAGTGAACGAATATCAGTTCCGGTTGTCAACGCCCGTGACAAACAAACATATTTTGGTGGATTAGACTATAAAACAAAAGAATTCTTAATCTTTCCCGCTAAGACTGCAAATTCTGAAACTACAGTTAGTTTCTTGGAATACCTTCAATCCCAACGACAAGCGAGCAAAACTGTTAATTGTTTGGGACGGTGCGAGCTACCATCGTTCACAGCATATCAAAAATTATTTAGACTCGTTAAATCATGAGCTTGAAACAGAACAATGGTTAATAACTTGTGAGCGTTTCGCGCCTAATGCCCCACAACAAAACCCTGTAGAAGATATCTGGTTGCAAGCAAAAAGATTGATTCGAGAATTTTATTTTTTCTGCCATTCTTTTTCTCAGGGTAAGCGCGTCTCAAACACTATTGACAAGCGGATTCTGAGACATCATCATGTTGAGATAAACAAGCAGCAAGAATAGTAAGCATGTAGTTATTATCCATTGCGGCTCGATTCGATTTTTGGC
>NZ_JBWQXL010000060.1:0-36099 GCF_056620565.1 Nostoc sp. LEGE 12454 | reverse complement strand
CGAATCGTACTTGTCTTGAATGCTTTCTACTACCTGCTTATCAGACATATAAGCCTTTAATTCGGTTACATTCCGATCATCTAACCATTCGGCAAATTGTTCAAGTTATTTTTACATGATGCCTAAGAGAATTAATGGTCCCGACTATACTGGTCTACTGCTCGCATACGTCGATCGCAAGGGTCAGGGAGTCGAAGTGATTGTGAAGGGCCCGGCCGCTACTTCCACACAACTGGAGCAACCGATCGCTGACATGATTAAGAGCATCACATTTAAACCAAAGGAGGGCGGTTCGTGACCAGCACCTCAAAGAGTGAGAACACAATCCGCAAGGCTGCCATCGATCGTTCGGGCTGGAGCTATCCCGTCCGATTTTTTCAGCCGCGCAACCCGGCGTGCTACCTGTATTGGTTGCTCGTGCTGAAAGGCACTTACGTCTTCAGCGGACTTTTGTTCCACAGCGCCATCTATCCCACTGCTCTGTTCATCGCCCTCTCCTCTCAGGCACTGTATTGCCTGCCTTGGATCTGGTTTCTCACGCACAAAGATCGGTATGAACGTGAGCCAGCCAAGCTCGCGCTGCTCGGCTTCCTCTGGGGTGGACTAGTAGCGCCGTGGGTCATGGCGCTTCCTGGCAATGGTGCAATCCTATCGCTATTTGCGAAGCTGACCAGCTTCGACTTTTATAGCCATTGGAGTCCGGCCCTCACGGCACCCATCGTGGAGGAAAGCTCCAAATTCGTCGGGCTTGTGATGCTCGCTTTACTAGCACGCAACCATGTCCGCAACGCTTACGACGGGTTTCTGCTTGGTGCGTTTGTGGGTCTCGGCTTTCAGGTCTTTGAAAACGTGTCTTACATTGTGGGTGCCCCCGACGCAAGCTTCGGATCGCAGCAGGTTGCTAATGCGTTGCTGGTGTTGATTATGCGCACAGCGGTCGGTTTCTGGAGTCACTCGCTCTTCACGGCAGTTGCGGGTACAGGGTTTGGCTATTTCCTCGAAGCGAAAAATCGCTCGTTCGGCCATCGGCTCGCGATTTTGGTAGGTTTCTTTCTGTTGGCTTGTCTGGCTCATGGCTGTTGGGATGCCATTGGCGGGTTTATTGGCTTCGGGGCCATCGGCATCGCCATTGGAACGGTTGCGATTTTGCTTGCGTGGCGGTTCTCCGAGCAGCGTCAGCGCAAGTTTGTCCGCGTCCTCCTGGCTGACGACGTTGCAAACGGAATCGTGACAGAAGCTGAACTGGCTGCGATTTCTAACCGACCGAGGAATCGGCGAGCTTACCTGAAAGAGATCAAGTCCTCATTCGGGCCTGACGCGGCAAAACGCGCTGGGTTCATACTCGATGCGGCGATCGATCTGGCAGCAGCAATTGCATCTACAGACAATCTCGATAGTCCGGCAGCCAAAGCCGCGCGTGCGGAGATTGCGAGGGTGCGCGGTGCAGCACAGTTAGGTTGATTAGAGTAGATTCCAGCCGAAATGCCGAGGCGATCGAGAGTACCTGATACAGTAGAGCATGGCTCCAAGAGCAAGGTGAGCATGGCTTCAAGATCGAGTTTCTCAATCACTTTCTGATAGATATGTTCCTGTTTAATCGCTTCCTCCATTCAATAATTCGGTTTGTGCTAGTCAGTGTGATGACGATCGCAATGGTGCTTGGTTGGAGTGCGATCGCTCACAGTCAACTACCTTCGTTACCTACCGCAGCCTCCAACGATCCGCACAAGCCACCTAATGGTGTTACTCGCCTCGGTATGTATGAAATTGCGTCTGTGTATTCACCCTTAGACAGAAGCTTATTGTTTGAGATTGTCTCTCCCACTGTTTTTAATCGCAGCCAACCGCCAGATGGATCTCTTCCAGTAGAGGTACGTGCCGAAGAAATAACGCAACGGTTGATGCGAGCGCTCGCTCGAACTAACAAAGCCAAACAAACTCCTCTAATTTCTATTGCCATTCTGAATCAGGATTTAATCCTCCAGCTCAGTGACGATCGAACAACCCGTCCTTTAAGGCGGGTGACTCAACTACGTAATAGCGAAGGTAAATTAATTACCATTCCCAATAGCAATATCATGAATGTCAGCAATCTAACCCGTCTCTGGTCGCGGGTAGACTTTTCTATTATAGTGGCGTATGAAAACGACCCCAAGCAGGTTTTAGAGATTCTCAAGCAAGTATGCAAACAATTGTATAGCGAAGTAGAATGGCGCGATCGCCTGCCAGAATCGCCCCAAGTGTTGGGGATTGATGACCTATCCCATACAGGTATGTCAGTGCGCGTTTGGATTAAAACTGCACCTATGGAACAATGGAACGTTGGGCGAGAGTTCCGTCTACGGGTACGGCAAGCCTTTGAAGCCAACAATATTCAAATGAACGCAAATTGAGGATTGTCAGCTAAAACCTTTTGCTGGAAAAGGAATGCGAGTTTCAGGTTTCTCGGCTAGCTTTTAATACATCCTCTCAGTACCCTCTGAATTGGATTGTTTTTTCAGATAGCAACTACTTCTGACAATCTGCTGCACCCCCTGTGTAAACAATCGATTGGTAGCGTCCTTGGTCTGTTTGGATTGTTACACAGTAGTTAGTTCTGCCTTCTAGCCAGTAGCTGTAGCCCGAATCATCACTCTTGACCCATCGATAGCCCCGTTCTTTCACTGTGTTTTCTGCTTGTCCTGCCCTTGCCCCCACTAGATCGCGCAACCGAGAGACGGTAGTACCCGCTTCAGGCTGACGCCAGCAGCCCTACGATTTCTGTTATCAGAGTTTTGTCCATTGGCAGATGTATCCCAATAGACAAAAATCGACTCATTGGCGAGACGGTAAATCTGTCCTCGATCGCCAAGTCCAGCTTGTCGATAGGCAGCATCACCATTTCGATCGCGATAATTGCCGGGTCGATTACCCGAAGGCAGCAGGTCATAGCTATTACCATTTTCCAGTTGAATGCTAACCGCACCCTGCCGTTGGGAAAAGGTACAGGGGCCAGAAGATGTGGCGCGGTTTTCTCCTTTTGGGAATACATCGCAACGGGCATTCACAGTATCGGCTTTGACGGATACGGGAAAACTCAAAGAAGCGATCGCCAGTGCTACCGCTAAAAATAAATTTGAAGATTTGGTCGTCATAAAGCTCCTGAATTATGACAAGGAACAGACATTTTATATCATCCCCTAAATGTGCGTTTGCTAATTGATGTTTGCAAATTCTTCTTAATCAGTAGATCGAACAGTTCATTAGACCTCTTTCGCAGCGCCAAATTAAGAACAGCCCTCAACATATTCGACTTCTGGTAATTTACCCGCTCTGAACTCAGTGACAACTTTACCATCAGTCTCGAAGACTAGACGATAGTTGCGATCGCTACGGTCTTTCGGGATGAAAGTTAGGTAATGTCCGTTTTGGACGTATTTATGAGGTGTAACTTTAATTTGACCTGGGTAAAGAGACTTGATTTGCGCTTCGGTGTCGCCAATTTTTGCACCTTTGAAGGTAGTAATCTGATTATTTTGCCTCACATCTACTCTAGAAATCCGACCTTTTGTCACCATGAACGAAAGATTTTTAGGTTCATTTTGTGGCTTAACATAATAGCAATTATTATTTGGTGCATCGCCCACTAGCTTAGTACCAGCAGCCTTTGCCGCTTGAGAGACAGTCATGCCGACTTGTACTGTGCCAATACCGTTAATAAACAGTTTTGACTGATTCGTTAGTTTCGCCTTGGCGACAACTGTGCTAATAGTTAAAGAAGAAACTGTTAGTATTACGGTGACAAAAGTCAATAATTTAGTTTTGCTATTCATAATTAGATATTTTCCTCAGTTAAATCGATAATTTCATCGAAGCAAAAGTTGCGGACTAAATTTGCCAATTTTTCTGCCAACGCAGAATGAGTTTGGGGAATTTGCTCAATGAGTTGCAAAATCCTTTCAGCATCAACTTCAACGGCTGCCTGATTCAGTTCTGTTAGCCATTGGGCAGGCATAACGTTAATTGCAGGGCGGAGATCCAAGATAGTAGATTGAGTATTCTCTAAGTTTTTGTCTGTTGCATCTTCGCTGCTTTCTTCTGAACATATATAACGTACTTGCAAATATTCAGCGATTTTTTCAAAAATCACTTGCTCTCGGAATGGCTTACGAACCAAATCGTCACAACCTGCGGCTAAGATACTTGCCTGTTGTTCTTCAAAAGCACTGGCAGTTAGGGCAATAATTACGGTGCGGAAATTTCTAGTTGTATTTTTTTCCCTATCTCTAATCTCTTTAGTTGCATCGTAGCCGTTTATTACAGGCATCCGCATATCCATCCAAATTAGATGAGGTTGCCAGGTTTGCCAAATTGCGATCGCTTCTTGTCCATTAGTCGCAGCCTGAATTTCAAAACCAATGCTACTAAGAAGTTGCACAATCAGATCGCGATTTTCTTTACGATCGTCTACTACGACAATACGGTAAGATGGTTGGTCTTCTGCTAGCTTCAGTACTCGTCCCTTATTTAATTTTGGTGCAGCTTTCAAAGCTGCGGCTAAATTCACTTGAATGTCAAAGCTAAAAGTAGATCCTTGCCCAAGACTACTAGTTAAGTGAATATCGCCTCCCAGCAACCGTACAAATTGACGGCTGATAGTCAGTCCGAGTCCAGTTCCCTCCTTAGTTTGAATACCACTTGTTGTCTGGACAAAAGGCTGAAACAGGTTATTCATTTCTGCTGCCGCTATTCCCCGTCCAGTGTCTTGGATTTCAAAGTGTAGGGATTGGGGATTGGGTATTGGGCATTGGGCATTGGGCATTGGGCATGGGGCATGGATCAATAGTTCTTCCTCCCCAGCCTCCCCTACTCCCCGGTCACTGAGCGTAGCCGAAGTGCTGCTCCCCAAGCTTACCCGCAACGTTACTCCCCCAGTCTGAGTAAACTTGACAGCGTTACCCAAAAGGTTTATGAGAACTTGGCGGAGTTTACCTTCATCTGTTTGGATGTAACGCGGCAGATTGGGAGCCATTTCAAATTTGAGAAACAATTGCTTTGCCTGTGTCCGCACTTTGAACATCTCTTGTAATGTTTGCAACAACAGATAAAGGTCGAAGTCTTCGGGGTTGAAAATGATTTGTCCAGCTTCAATTTTGGACATTTCCAAGACATCGTTAATCAGGTTGAGCAAGTGTTCTCCACTGCGGTTAATGGTAGCTAATGATTCCCGCTGGTTTGAGTTGAGGCTAGTGTCTCGTTCCATTAATTGGGAAAAACCCAAAATTGCATTTAGAGGGGTGCGGAGTTCGTGACTCATATTAGCCAAAAAAGCACTTTTGGCTCGGTTGGCAGTTTCGGCGGCTTCTTTGGCAATTCTCAGCGCTTCTTCTGCCTGGTGTCTAGCTCGACCGATCGCAATTATTTCACCTACCAGTTTCAGCAGATTAATATCTTCTTGGTTCCAGGTTTTTGAATAGTGAATCATCGCTGCACCAACAAACCCAACCACTTTGCCAGCATGAACCATTGGCACAGCTAGTATAGATTGAAACGACATACTTTCAAAAAGTTTTCGCTCAGGTAGATGCAGGGGTAAATCTTCCACACAAGAGATTTGTCGATGCCTACCACGGAGAATCGGCTCGTAGAAATAGGGAAAAACTTCCACAGGCGAACCTCTGGCAATATCAATCAATGGTGCAACATCTTCACCACACCATTCATGGATCAGGTTGAATTCACGTTTATCCTGGGAGCATTCAAAGATGCAACTGTGTTCGGCATCAATAAATTCAGCGATCGCCTGAAGTGTAAAATTAATTGCTGTTGCTAAATCTTGGTCAATAAATTGCCGAGAAATGCTGCTGATTAAACTTTCGGCTTGAGTACGACGTTGCAAAGCTGCTTCTGCTTGTTTGCGATCGCTAATATCACGAGCTACACCCACAATCTGAAAATTACCTTGGGCATCCTGTGTGCGGACTGCATTAGAAGTTAGCCAAACCCAACTTCCATTACGATGTCTCCCGCGAAACTCAGTACCCGAAATTCCCTCACCTGTTGCCAGAATACTTTGGGCGACTTCTAGCCATTTTGGCACATCATCGGGATGAGTAAAGAATGCCAAGGAATTACCCTCCATTTCGCTGGGGGCGAATCCGGTAGTCTTCAAGATATTTGGAGAAATATAGTTGAAAACCCCATCAGGAGCCATTACAAATAGCACATCATTGACCTTTTCAACGATAGTGCGGAACTTTAACTCGCTTTGTTGTAGGGCTGCTTCTGCTTGTTTGCGTTCCAATTCGGCACCGGCACGGGCAGCAAAGATTTTCACAATCAGTTCCCGTCCCGGATCGGGTTTCATGGGTTTGACATCTATAACTGCTAGATGTCCGATGATTTCGCCGGATGAACTGGTGAGAGGAACGCCAAAAAAACTCTCGGCATTCATCTTCACTAAATCGGCATCTTCTGGGAAACTAGTTTGTACTGCTTGCGGGTAGTGACACATATTGCCTCGCAAGGTATGTTCGCAAGGAGTACCGTGCAAATCATATTCCAAGTTCTCGTTAATAGCCCCGCTACACCAAAATGCCAAAGTGCGGACTCTCGTTTTTGGCTCGTCATCAAACTCAGTCACTAAAGCATATTGAACCTGCAAGACTTCCGCAAGGTAACGAACGCAAGAATTGAAAAATTCATTGCCTGTTTTCGCTGCTGTACCCTCAACAATTAAGCGTAAAGCTTGTTCTTGCTGTTTGCGTTGGCTAATATCTGTAAAAACAGAATCCAAACAGGATTCTTCGGCGTTGAGACGAAGTGATAACAATACCCAAACAACAGATCCATCCAAGCGTCGCAGTGCTACTTCAAAATTGCGAACTTCGCCGGACTCTTTTAACTCTGCTAACATTTGCACCCGATCTTCTGGATTGACATATAAATCAGTTGTGAAATACTTGCCAATTAAGCCAGCAGCAGAGGTAAAACCTAATATTTCGGCACCACGTTGATTAGCATCGATAATCAATCCATCTTTTTGACAGGTGCGAAAAATCCCCACTTGGGAATTTTCAAAGATGTTGCGGTATTTCATTTCACTACGACGCAAGGCTTCTTCTGCTTGCTTGCGTTCTGTGATGTCGCGTCCCACGCCGGCGATCGCAATTTCACCGCTAGGAGTGTTAATTGTGGAAGTGTTAAAGTTGAACCATCGCCAGCTACCATCTTTGTGTCGCAATCGCACTTCAATATCAGTCAATTTTTCGCCAGTTATCGCCCTTTGTAAGGCGGTGACGCTAATTGCTAAATCTTCAGGTTTGGTAAACCCCACCACAGAATGACCTTCGATTTCCTCTAGGCTGTAACCCATGATTGCAGTCACATTCGGCGAGTGATAAGTAAAAATTCCTTCTGGCGAGAGGACAAATATCAGATCGTTGGCATTTTCAACAATGCTACGGAATTTTAACTCACTTTCTTGCAGGGCTGCTTCGGCGCGTTTGCGTTCTGTGGCATCAGTGCCGACTGAAAGAATTTCGATTAAGTTTCCTTGGGCATCTAAAATGGGTTTATTCGCCCAGACGATCCAGACGCGATCGCCATTTTTACATGAGTTCTCGTTTTCGTTAAATAGATAATTTTCTGGCTGCTGACAAATATCAACCATTAATGTCTGCAAATCGCGCCCAGAAGTTTCCGTTTCTGGAACGATTGTGCCGATAACATTGCCTCCGATAATCTCATCTACATCGAAACCAAAAAGCCTTTGACCGTAGTCATTTAAAAATATGATGTCACCATTACCATCCCAACGCAGAATGATACAGTTTGCTGTTTGCACCAAATCGCGGTACTGAGCTTCGCTTTGACGTAACGCTTCTTCGGTGCGTTTGCGAGCAGTAATATCCCGGACTATTGCTAAAATATGTCGCTTGCCATTATAAATGCAAGTCGTTCCTTTGACTTCCACATCTATTAAACTGCCATCTTTGCAGATATCAACTGCTTGTCCATAAAATTGCTCGCCACATCGGGTTTTCTCGACAAACTCTAGAAAAACAGAATGTGAGTCTGGGTGAATATAACCAGATGGATGTAAAGTTAGAAATTCCTCATAAGAGTAACCGTGCATCTGACAAGCCGCCGGATTAACTTCGGTGACTTTTTCAGTCTCTATCTCAGTAATAAATAGTCCATCATTAATTGCTTCAAAAATACTGCGATATTGTAATTCACTTTGTCGCAGTGCTGCTTCTGCTCTTTGGCGTTGGGTAATGTCGCGGAAACTCCACACTCTACCAATAATTTGTTCGCCGATGCGCTGAGGACAAGAGTAGCGCTCAAATACTCTGCCATCTTCTAGTTCTAACCAGTCGTAACTAACTAATTCCGGCTGTGAATATAATTCTCGGACTCGTTGCAAAAACGCATCAGGGTCTTTTAGTTGGTTTGCCAGATACGCTAGTCGCTGAGTACGATCTGGTTCCGTGAAAAGTTCTGGTGGAATTGACCACATTTCTAAGAACTTTTGATTATAACTAGTAATATTACTTGAGCTATCGACTACTAATATACCATCTTGAATCGATTCAAAGATAGCGCTTAACAAAGATAGAGAGTTTTCTAAAGCTACTTGCGTTTGTTTGCGTTCGCTCAGATCCCGCCCTAAAACTACCAAGGCTTTGCGTCTACCATCTTGGTGAAATAGGGGAGCTTTAATCATATCTAAACTGCTCACTGTTCCATCTGGACGAGGAATAGCTTCTTCTACCCGATGCACACATCCCAATTGCCAAGCTCGTTCATCTGTTTTATCGCAGTTGAGCAAAGCATCGCGATAAAAATTGCTAAATTCTGCTAGTTCTGAGTCTGTTTTGCCTTGATAATCAACGCCTCGTAGCTCTAAAAATTCTAGGTTAGCCTGATTTGACAGCAGCCATTTTCCCTCGCCGTCTTTTAAACAGATAATATCGGGTGTAGCATTAATTAATGTCTGCAATCGCTCCTCAATCTCTTGTAAGGATTCTTGAGTTCGTTGCGTCAATGTGATATCCCTAATCACCAGTATGGCACAGCGATCGCTAGTCATTCCGGTAGAGCTACCAGAAATTTGTAATGTTATTGGCTCATCTTGCTGCAACTGATAATTTGCTGTTTCATACTCTCCATTGAGTATCTGCACATCAGGATAGCAGGATAAAGCAACTGGTTGTCCTAATTGTGTGAGTGGTAGCAAGTCAGTTAACTTCGCACCGCAGACAGTAGCGTGAGATTGGTTTACCAAAGACTCAAAGCGAGAATTGCACCATTGAATGAGTCGGTCTTCTCCTACCCAGACTACAGCATCAGCGATCGCACCCAGTGTTACTTCCATTTTGTTCACAGTGGTTTGCAATTGCTTTACTTGCTCTAGCTGTTGTGTACTCATCAACAATTCCTCTTAAATAACTCGTAATTATTATGAATTAGGTACTGTACAAATTAATAATAATGTGCTACCTGAAGTACCAATAAATCTGTATAGTGATTGTATCCTTAGTTCCTGACTGAAATATTCGACTACAGCAAAACTACATATTATCTTCAAAATTTTACCTAAGTAGGGATAAGCTCTGGCAACGCCCAATGCCGAAATAGCAAATGGGTGCGCCGAAATAGCAAATGGGTGCGCCGAAATAACAAATGCGTTCGCCGAAATAGCAAATGCGTTCGCCGAAATAGCAAATGCGTTCGCCGAAATAACAAATGCGTTCGCCGAAATAGCAAATGGGTACGCCGAAATAGCAAATGCGTTCGCCAAAATAGCAAATGGGTACGCCGAAATAGCAAATGGGTACGCCGAAATAGCAAATGGGTACGCCAAAATAGCAAATGCATAGGCGTAGCCAGCCGTAGGCATCTCAAAATATAGCAGTTTTCCTCGTTCCCAGTCTCCGACTGGGAATGCATTCATTGAGTCAGAGACTCAATGCCATACTGGAGGCAGAGCCTCAAGGAGGGGCATTCCCATGCAGAGCATCGGAACGAGATAGATGAGATAATCAATGGAAAATTAGACTTTTTTTGACTTGTGTGTACACCATAGCTCCTCTTAGGAGAGAGATCAGACTGTATTGCTTCCATTCGAGAACCGCTATAAATAAAACCCTTGCAGTATGGTAATTACGAATTCCGCCCAGCAGCAGCTTGGTATAAAGATTGTATCGTTAGCCCATCATTCGGGTATTCGACTACAGCGAAATTACATATTACCTGAAAGCGATCGCCATTAAAGGCTGTGAATATTTGCTGGCGGAGGGTAGTTAAAATCTCACTAAGGCGATGGTTTACTTCTGTTTTGGTTAACCCAGAAACTCCCACGACAAATTCACCATTACCCCAATAACCTAGTACTTCACCACTGCAAAATTCCGATTGGAATAAACGACTCCATCTTTGCAATATTTGGTTTCCAGCCTGATGACCATACTTAATATTAATTTGACGCAAATCAGTCACGCTTAAAATTATCAAGCAAACAGATTGCTGATTTTTCTCGGATTGAGCAATTAGGTGCTGCAATTCGCGGTTAGACTGAAACTGATTTGCTAGTCCGGTTAAGGGATCTTTAGTAGAAAGCGATTGTAATAAACGACTGCGTTCTAAGCGATGGGTAATGCGTGCCAATAGTTCTGCACCGACAACAGGTTTAATCACATAATCATCTCCTCCAACAGCAAACACTTGCTGCACAGTTTCCATTTCTCGGTGAGCAGTCAGAAACACAATTGGTAATTCTTGCCATTGGGGATCGGTACGAACTGCTCGGCAAAGTTCGATACCATTTATATGAGGCATTTCCACATCCAAAATCAACAAATCCGGTTTAGTAGATTGCAAGACTTCCCAGAAACGTAGCGGATTTTCTAATCCTGTCATCCGCATACCCCACGGCTCTAACATTGGGCGCAGTGCTGCTAAAATAAGTGGGTCGTCATCTACTGCAAGTATATTTACCCGTAAAGAACGAGTTCGTTGTAATATTTGGGACGACACATCCCAAACTTGAGCAGCTGTCACAGGCTTGACCAAAAAACCCCGCGCCCCATACTGAGCAAAAGTTACGCGTTCTACTAACTCATCAGTTGCAGCCAGCACCAGAACGGGTACGGCTGGGGTACGTGTTGCTAAATCCGAAAGTAGTGCCAAACTTTCTTTACGCCAGCCGATATCATCTATATTTAGCACTACTAAATCTGGTGATGTGGTTTGGAGAAAGTTTTTTGCATCCTCTAAGTTGCTGATTTGCTGCCAGCATATTCCCATACACTCAACCAGTTGTTGCAACTGAGAACCTAGTTGCAGATTCGGGTCAATTAATATCAATCGGGTACTAATTTCTGGTGCGATCGCAGTAGAAGTTTGGTAATCTACATTTTGCCCCATCAGGTTGATGATGTTACCCAAATCTTCAATCAGCGTCAGCAATTGCCGCTTTTCACTTACTGACAAATCGCCATCTTTCCCTAAAATCTGTTCAATTTCCCGCGCTAGCAGAGTACCATTGTCTTGCTCAAACATTCCCAAGACACCAGCTAGTTTGTGCGTTTCTCGTTCTGCCGATTGACGTAACTCCTTAGCCAACATTTTACCAGACAGTGCAGCCGCCAATTCTTGCAATACCGTCAACCGCTGCACCATCAACCCTTGATATTGCTTCCACAAGCCACCCATCGCTTGCTGAAACTGCTGTTCAACATCACGATTAGAAATTCGAGATTTTTCTTCCTCCCCCTGCCCCCCTGCTCCCCTGCCCCTCTGCTCCCCTGCCCCTCGGTCACAGAGCGTAGCCGAAGTGCTGCCCCTCTGCCCCTCTGCTCCCCTGCTCCCCTGCTCCCCTCTTCCCGCAACAGGATTCAGCCGATATCCCAAACCATAAACATTTTCAATCCAGTCTACTGCTCCGGCTGCTTTCAACTTTTGTCGCAAGTATTTGATGTGAGATTTTACAGTCTCCTCCTGGGGTGGATCGTCAAAAGTCCACAAATGTTCAATGATATCCCCGCGACTAAAAACACGCGATGGATTCCGTAAAAATAGCTCCAGCAGACTATATTCTTTGGCTGTTAATTCCAGGAGTTTGTTGTTATATGTGACTTCGCAACTACTGGGATCTAGTCGCAGCGCGCCTACTTCCAGTATAGGAGTACAGGGGCGATCGCCTCGACGGATCAACGCCCGTATTCGTGCTTGCAGTTCTTCTAAATCTAAAGGTTTGATCAGATAATCGTCTGCACCTGCATCAAGTCCCTGAATCCGCTCTCTACTACCATCTTTCGCCGTCATCAGCAGAATCGGAGTGAAGCACCCACCAGAACGCAATCGCTGACACAATGTAATCCCGTCTAGTTTTGGTAATCCGACATCTATTAGCAACAGGTCATAGTTCGTACTTTGCGTGTATTCCCAACCCATTTGTCCGTCTTGTACGACATCAACAACATAGTGTTGCTTAGTCAGAGACTTCAACAAGACACTTGCTAAAATTTCTTCATCTTCGATTAGCAAGATTCTCATACACCCGTCCAAAAGATAATTTGCTACTTCACCCAAAAAAAATAGTACAGTAGGTGGCTATTTTTCTACAAGAAAAAAATATAAGAATTTAGCAAGTCTTCTTATTTCGGTTACATTGAATTCACCTTATACTTAACCTGACTTTTCACGGGATCTGGAAAACCTTACTTCCATTCCTCTCTTCTGCAAGGAGAGAGGCTTTGAATTCTCCCCCTTCCCTGGTAGGGAAGGGGGTTGGGGGGTTAGGTTTCGCGTTGGTTTTTCCACATAGCGTCAAAAGTCAGATACTTAACTCCTAACTCTTCGCTCTAAAAAATGGTTCCTTCCAAACGAGTTTATTTATTATTGGTTTTAGGTACAGCGATCGCCCCGATCCTATCCTTATTTCTCAGCATTAGAGTAACCATCGCCATCACTGTACTATTTGATGCCATCATTCTCGGACTGATGGTTGCAGATAGTTTGCGGGTGCGGCGTTCTCGCGTGCAAATTACCCGCGAATTACCATCACGATTATCCATTGGGCGAGATAATCCCGTACTGCTAAAGGTTACATCGCCAAATACCGACGCTCAAATTGAAATCCGCGACTATTACCCAACAGGATTTGGCGTGTCTGCACCTGCACTCAGCGCCATTGTTCCCAGTAACAGCACTGAGGAATTAACCTATACTGTCCACCCAACACAACGGGGAGAGTTTCCTTGGGGGAATATTCAAGTCCGACAGTTGGGGCTTTGGGGATTAGCTTGGGATGATTGGCAAATTCCCCAAAGTCTGCCAGTGAAAGTTTATCCTGATTTAGTGGGATTGCGATCGCTGACAATTCGTCTGACACTACAATCATCAGGATCGATGCGCCAATCTCGCAAAACTGGTATTGGTACAGAGTTTGCCGAACTGCGAAACTATCGCACTGGTGACGATTTGCGGTTTATTGATTGGAAAGCTACCGCCCGTCGGGTTGGCGCTTATGGTAATGCCATGCCACTGGTGAGGGTTCTAGAACCAGAACAGGAACAAACATTACTGATATTACTCGATCGCGGACGGCTGATGACGGCAAAAGTGCAGAATTTGCAGCGATTTGACTGGGGATTGAATGCAACTTTATCTTTAGCTTTGGCAGGTTTGCATCGAGGCGATCGCGTGGGTGTTGGTGTATTTGACCGCCAAATGCATACGTGGATTCCCCCAGAACGCGGTCAACATCATTTGAATCAGCTAATCGATCGCCTAACTCCAATTCAACCAGTATTATTTGAATCTGATTATTTGGGGGCGGTGACAAATGTTTTGCAGCGACAAACTCGGAGGGCGCTGGTGGTAGTGATTACTGACTTAGTTGATGTCACTGCCTCTACAGAACTCCTAGCCGCACTCTCCAAGTTAGCACCCCGCTACCTTCCATTTTGCGTGACTTTGCGAGATCCACAGGTCGATCGTCTAGCACACACCTTTATAGATGATGTTGCAGGTGCTTATACCCGTGCAGTAGCACTAGATTTATTAATGCAACGAGAAGTAGCTTATGCGCAACTGAAACAAAAAGGTGTATTGGTACTAGATGCACCAGCAAATCAAATTGCCGATCGGTTAGTTGAGCGATATCTGCAACTCAAAGCGCGAAATCAACTTTAGCAACTATCCAGACATAAGCGATTTCCAACAAATAAATTACTCAATATTGTGGGGTATCATCTTGCTATTGGTGTCAACTTAAGCCAAAGCATTATGACTGTATGAGTTTGCCCTCACGCCCAAATGGGCTACGAGTCCTTCTGGGCGCCTCTAACTCCCTCTTGGCAAGGAGGAGAAGCAGATATTTCCCCTCTTGGCAAGGGAGATTAAGGGGGGTAAATCCAGGGTTTGGGCTTCATTACCAAGTATTCTAAATTCTGCTGTATATATTACTCCTGACTTTTCACAGAAAGTGGACAAGGGGAATGGTTCGCGAATAATGTTAGCGAACCCACTACTCATCTTTGTTGTATTTAGAAGTTTCTTGGATTAAATCTTTCAAACCTTGGTTTAGAGTTTCAATTGAACGATCTAATGCTTCAATTTTGGCTCTGAGAAAAATTTGTTCTACAGCCTTTAAGTACGCTTGACTACCAGCTTTGCCTAAATGCTTGTAACGAGAACTCTTACCATCAGTCTTTGTTGGAAATATTGCTACACTTGCTTGTAGCTTATAATACCAATATACTGACTTCCTCCCTTTAGCGAGATAGCGAACAATCCAACAGGAAGATGCAGCTACCTCCCCCGAAGCACTTATTGCTTGGATTTCTTTTTCCAGATGCTCTTTAGCTTGAACTACGCAATGTATGCGTGTATATAAATCTTCCTGGGATGACGGTTTTGAATTATTGGGCATAAAACAAAAAATATATGGTTCGCGAATAATTTATACGAACCATTTTTGGCTCTACAAAGCTTTTAAACAATTAAAATTAAATCATTAATTTTAAAATGTAACAGACAATACAACAAAATGTAATAAAAAATACAACAAAATGTAATAAAAAATACAACAAGCAAGTTTGGTACAAGATTTCCAACTCTAACCAACCTCTTCACAAAACTTGTATCCTAATTACATTATTTTTTCTATGCTCTAAGTATACTCCTACCCACACTATTGCAGATATTGTCCAATCAATAGTTAATTCCATATTATTTTTTGCTTTGGAGGTGTACTAACAAGCAGCAGATACATCTGTAATTTAGTTAACATCTATAATGTAAGAATTTGTAGTTTACTTCAGTACAAATAAGTCATTCTTAATAGTTTTGTCGATATAAATAAGCCATTCTTAATAGTTGATCGCTATAAATAAGTCATTCTTAATAGTTTTGTCGATACAAATAAGTCATTCTTAATAGTTGTGCGGCAATAAGAGTCAAAAAACCTATTATCTAAGACATCTCTCACCCACCAAGCGATCGCTTTCTGCTTTGTAGCCCATTTCAGAATTTGATAATACTCTTCTATCTGCCAACGATATGTATACCAATGGAGAATAGAGGCAGTATTTTTCTGTGTGGTAACAGACTCGCTTGTTAATACCTGAAATTGAAAATCATTTTACCTATTTACGGTTCGCGAATGATATTCGCGAACCACTAATATTCTCAAAATCGCGTGAAAAGCCAATAATATTCTCCGCAGAAATGGTAATACTTCCATTGCAACTTCTTAGCGATTTCTCTATTATCAATATTGATAAACTTCTTGCCTGTGTGGGCTGAAATGCTTCTGGGATGGGGCTAAAGAGGATCTAAATGTACCTAAAATCAGTTACAGTAAAATGCTTTTTAAACAATCTCTAAAGACAGGATGAGGTAAATAGCTTGACAGGGCGAGGTTTTTTTATGATGTATGCAAAAAAAACTTATGTAAAACTACTATTTATTAATTTCTAATAGTGCTATTCTTTTTTTGGCGCTAAAAAGCAATCGGTAGATTGTACTCAGACAATAATCCTAAATAGGAAGTTAATCAAAGGTAAACAGGAAGTTAACAAGGGAAAAGTATGCTTAAAATTTGTGATTTAGACTGCCAGCAGAGTTACTTAGAATCTCTAAATGACGATGAAGTAGAAAACTTAGTTAGAGGCGCTGGTACTACGATTTTACTATTGACAAGTGGAACAATAGCTGTTTACGACGACACAGGAGCTAAGATAGACGCTAGTACTATTAGTTCTGCTTCAATAACAGCAGACGCTTTTGGTAATAAAACAGTAGCGGGTGGAACTTTGGTTCAAGCAACAGTAAGACCAATCAGGAAAAAATAACACTAACACGACGTTAGCCTTAAATAGCTTTTTTCAAGTTTCGCAATAGAATTTAACGGAAGTACTCTGACTGTTAGAGTATGTTTGAATTGCAAACATACTCTAAGCTAGACTTTATCCAAAATTAAGAACTCGGTTTGCTTTATCCGGCAAAACCCTGGCTTTTTGGCAAATACTTTTTCAACTTCACAGATTATCGATGAAGTTAAAAAAGTAAAACTACTGTTGCACAAAGGTTTCAGGAGTAACGTTCACTCTGCTAAAAAAGTGGATAAGTGGCACATACTTTTTCAACTTCACAGGTTATCGATGAAGTTAAAAAAGTAAAACTGCTGTTGCACAAAGATTTCTGGGGTAACGTTCACTTTGCTAAAAAAGTGGATAAGGTCGAGCTAACTTTATAGTCCAATAAAACAACAATTCGCTTGTTTACCACTTTGGCTTCAAGTGCTTTTGCTTTAAGCACTTTTAGATAAAGAATGGTGTGAAAAGTGCTGGTGTTCTAGATAATTCATCTAAAAGTGAATTATCAAACCAGTTGTAATTTGCATATTAATTGTTCTGAAAATTAAGAACTAAAACAAAAATTTGGGTGGCGTTATTCTCCACCTAAATTGTTGTTTTTTAGTGAATATATCAAAGATAAATTTACAAAACTTTAGCAAGAAAAGTGTTGCAAAATTCTCTGAATTGTTTATAGTTATTTTGTTGAACTAACGCAGTTCAAATTTCAACCAATCTGTTTGGAATAGATAGAATATATGGCTACGATAAAAATATCTGAATTGCCAGAAAGCCAATTCGAGAAACTTTCTGATGCTGATTTACGGTTAGTTAATGGAGGAGGTAGTGATTTCCAAGTGACTACAGGTGGAACTTCTCTTGCCACAGGTGTAAATGCTGGATCGGGAAGTATTGTAAACGGTACTCAATCAATTGGTACCGTTCAAGGAGGGGTTGGATCGCCATCTTTCCTTATTACTTTTAATGCTAATGCTTTCTCACGGTCTTTCCCTTCTTAAGAATCATCAGGGAAAATTTTAGAAGCATAGTAAATAAGATACGTCAACGTACTACCAAGAAAACTCAAAGAGGAAATTATGGCTAATATCAAAATCGCTGAATTACAATCTAGCTTGCTTGAAGAAGTATCAGTTATAGATTTGGACGCTGTTCATGGGGGTGGAACTGGTATTCAAGCTGCTGGAGGAACCTCAGGAGGTGTCATAGGTTTTGCTAGTGGTGGATCAACGATTAGCACTTCAGACAGTTTTACTTTCATTAGTGGTACACTAGGAAATGCCTTCGTAGGGTTTGGAACAACAGCCCGAGGTAGTACTTCACCCACTTAGACAACTTAATGCTTTAGACATTACCTAAAGCTTTTTCAAGTTTTGTAATAGAATTTAACGGAAGTACTCTGACCGTTAGAGTTATGTTTGCAAATTCAAACATACACAGCACAAATTTCAATTAATCTCTTTTGAATAGATAGAATCTATGGCTACGATAAAAATATCTGAATTGCAGCCAGAAAGCCAATTCGAGAAACTTTCTGATGCTGATTTACGGTTAGTTAATGGAGGAGGTAGTGATTTCCAAGTGACTACAGGTGGAACTTCTCTTGCCACAGGTGTAAATGCTGGATCGGGAAGTATTGTAAACGGTACTCAATCAATTGGTACCGTTCAAGGAGGGGTTGGATCGCCATCTTTCCTTATTACTTTTAATGCTAATGCTTTCTCACGGTCTTTCCCTTCTTAAGAATCATCAGGGAAAATTTTAGAAGCATAGTAAATAAGATACGTCAACGTACTACCAAGAAAACTCAAAGAGGAAATTATGGCTAATATCAAAATCGCTGAATTACAATCTAGCTTGCTTGAAGAAGTATCAGTTATAGATTTGGACGCTGTTCATGGGGGTGGAACTGGTGTTCAAATTACTGCAGCAACCTCAGCAACATTCATAGGTTTTACTAATGGTGGAAGGTCGGATGCCGGTGCAACCAGTCAAAGTGTCCTTCAAGGTACGGTACCAGCTTTCAGCTTACAGGTTGGATCAGCCACCTTCGGTTTTACTTCACCCACTTAGACAAATTAATGCTTTAGGCATTACCTAAAGCTGTATATTTAGGGCTGGAGTTAAAGTTTGACTCTAGCCCTTCATTTTTTAACGTCGTGCTTGTAATGTCGCTAATGGCGCGATGCAAATGCATATTCATTTCAGTCAAGGCTTTAAAATTTTATTTAGATGTGTTTTACTTATACCAATTCTTCATGAATACCCATAAAAAGAATCCTATTGCCTACGGTACCTCTTTGATGCTTTGGTGAGGTTGGGAGGGGTGAAAATAATGTGCAACTTCATAGAGAATTAGTATTAGTCTCACTCATATCTTGTATTATTTCATACTGACTATAAAAGTTACGTTTTTAAACTTAAAACTCAGAATTCAAGGTTAAATCAATGGTATTTAATCTATTTTTTCATGCTAGTTTAAACATTTAAATAAATTTTATATAGAGTTATTTAAAAATTAAAAATTGAAAATTAAAACTAATTATTTCTTTACAATATTTTAAATAGAGTGATGATAAAGTATAAAAAATTGCTTTTTCAATCAAGCAATCATTAGCTCATACCTAATATCTTAAAAGCTTCAGTTAATTAGCTGAACCTAATTAAGAATATATAGAAGTTAACTGTGTAATCTAAGAGGATGTTTGAAAAGTCAGGATTGATGGATCACATATTTTTTACCCCACTCTAACCCTCCCCTTATAAAGGGGAGGGAACCAGATTTTTCTTGTTTCCCCCCTTATAAAGGGGGGATTAAGGGTGGTAATAATGTAATTAAAATTACAGCAAACTATTTTTCAAACATCCTCTAAGTTTTCGTTCTCTAAAAATACTAGGAATTATAGGAATTAAATTATGGGGGCTATCTTATATCCACTCTATACGGTAGCTAATTTGGTATTAGCTATATGGAGCATAAGTTTATGGCAACACTCACACCATGCCAACATATTGTTGCTGCTGTTAGTGGTAGCTGGAATGACCTATGACAATCTTATTATTTCGCTGGGTCGCTTGATTAATGAAGGTAGTTTCTTAAAATTACTTAATCGTCTGCGCTTCTTATTACATGATTTATTGATTCCATTGTTAGTGGTAGTGGCTGTGAAACTAGCCAGTGCTGCTGGTGTGTTGTGGGCAAGTAAACCGATTTTGCTCTCTGGTTCCTGGACGATTACATTTGGTTTGATTGGATTGGCATTGGTGACTAATTTTAAGCACTTGGAACTAGCACCAATAACTTTTGCTGGCAGTTTGCGATATAAACCGAAAAAAAGTCAAGCGCCAATTTTGACAATTTTAATCGCTTTGTTAGTTGGCGTGGCAGGATTCTACATTTGGCGTGAAATCCAATGGCCTTGGATGTTTGTGGGAACAGTGGTAATGTTGTTTGGTAATGCTTTACCTACAAAGATTTTTGGCTCTTTAGTTGGTTCGGCAGTTGATTTTGTGTTTATCTTAGCTCTGTTCACAACACAGATCGTGTTGTTTTAGTTAGGGATAATTTCGCGCCTCTATGGGGTATAAACTTTCGTTTAAGGCTTGCGGCAAGATGGGAATCCAATCCATAAATTAGTAATCAAGGGTAATAGCATGGCTCAGACTGTCTCTAAATACACAGAAAGTCTTCCTGCTCCAGTAGAACCAGCAAAGCAGCATCGCACCAAAACGGTTCCTTTGTTGTTGGCAACGGTGACGATCGCAGGTATTGGTTATCTATTTTGGAGCTTACAGCCGCAACCGAGAGCAGACATACTCAAAGTAAGTGGACGCATTGAAGGTTATGAAACTGAAATTGGCGTCAAGCATTCGGGGCGAATTGAGTCGATCGCAGTACGCGAAGGGGCTGCGGTTAAAAAGGGTGAGAAGTTAATTAAATTAGATAACAGCAATGACCAACTGCTGCAAGGACAACTGCAATCTGCAAACGCACAGGTTGCGTCTGCTCAATCTGACGAACAACAGGCTCGTTCAGATGTAGAGCGAGTACAAGGCCAAATAGAAGAAGTCAACAGCCAAATCCTTGAAGCACAACTTAACTTACAGCAGTCGCGAGGTGATACGGTAGGTCAAGTTAATCAAGCACGAGCTAACACTGCGGCAGCTAAGGCGCAAGTGGTACAAGCGCAGGCGGTACTTAAACAGGCAGCAGCGGAAGTCAAGCTAGCTAAAATAAATCGCGATCGCTATGTTAAATTGCTGAATGATGGAGCAGTTACCCAACAGCAATTTGACCAAACACAAACTACCTTCGACACTGCGATCGCCACTTTACAGGCACGACAAGCAGCAGTCAATGCGGCTTCTGAGCAGTTAAGTGCTACCCAAGCGGCGCTCACCCAAGCCCAATCAACCGGTTTCAATCCCGGTATTAGGAACGCCCAGTTAGAAGCTTTAAGAAGAAAGCGCGCTCAAACATCTGCTCAAATGAAATCTGCTTGGGCGCAAGTAAAATCTGCTCAGGCAAAGGTGAAAGTTGCGTTGGCATCAAAACAACAACTCATTACCCAAATTCAAGATTCCAATAAAGACTTAAATGTTGTCAGTCCTCTAAACGGTGTTGTAACTGCCCGCAGTGTCGAACCCGGTGCAGTGGTGGATAGTCAAACGAAAATTCTGACGGTGATCGATCCCTATACCATTTATTTGAGGGGTTTTATCCCGGAAGGGGATATTGGCAAAGTGCGCCAAGGACAAGTAGCGAAAATCTTATTAGATTCTGCGCCTAATAAACCCCTTAAAGGTAAAATAATTGCCATCGATCCCCAAGCCTCGTTTACACCTGAGAATATCTATTTTCAAAAGGATCGGGTCAGGCAAGTTGTCGGTATTCGCATAAGTGTTGAAAACCCTGCCAGCTGCTTTAACCCCAAACAACCCTACACTGGTGCAGATTTACCCTGTGCCAAGATTGGGATGCCAGCTGATGCAGAGATTCTATTGAAGGGTGAATAATGGATCGCAAAGTCACAAGTAGCACTCAAGTTTTACCTCAAACCCCAAGTCTTGCAACTCAAAGCATTTACATTCGAGGCTTGCACAAGCACTATGGTCGTTTAGCCGCAGTGCGGGGGATTGATTTGACAGTGCAACAGGGTGAGATGTTTGGGCTGATTGGCCCTGATGGTGCAGGGAAAACCACAACCTTTCATATTCTCGGTGGCGTGATGGAACCCACCGCCGGAGAAGTGCAGATATTTGGTCAGGTTGCAAGGGATGCTCGTTCAATAACGGGGTATTTGACGCAGCAGTTTTCTCTGTATTTGGATCTCAACATTAATGAAAATTTACGTTATGCAGCTGGCTTGCGACAAGTGCCAAATGATTTGTTTTGGACGCGTCGCGATCGCTTACTAGGCTTGATGAACTTAGAGCAGTTTGCAAAGAGGCAGGCTGGACAACTCTCAGGCGGTATGAAACAAAAACTAGCACTTTGCTGTGTTTTAATTTCACAGCCCCAAGTCTTGTTACTGGATGAACCGACCACAGGTGTTGACCCGGTTTCACGGCGAGAGTTCTGGGATGTGCTAGCGCAACTATCGGCGGAAGGTATGACCATTGTCGTTGCTACACCTTACTTAGATGAAGCAGAACGGTGCGATCGCGTAGCTTTGATGTATGAAGGTCAAATTCAAAAAATTGGTACTCCTGCTGCTTTACGCTCCAGTTTAGCTTTACATCGCCTAGAAGTTCATACCTCAAATCTGCAATTAAGCGAGCAAGTATTATTAGATACAGCAGAAGCAAACATTGTAGATGTGCAAACATTTGGCGATCGCCTTGATGTCCTTGTCAAGGATATGACTTTAGGTCGTAGACAGGTGCAAGAGCTGCTGCAACAGCAAGAATTATCATCCTTTAGTATTGAGTCTAATAGCCCCACATTAGAAAACGTCTTCGTTACCCATTTACGGCAACAGGGGTTAGCAACGCAATTTCTTCCATTTCCGAGAGCTAAGGCAACAAACCAGCAATGGAAATTGGAGAACTACAGGTTAACCGTAACAGCAGGCGATAGAGAAATTAATCCTAGTTCCTCATCCATTGCCATATACGCTCACAACCTCAACCGCTTTTTTGGCAATTTTCAAGCAGTCAAAAGCGTCAACCTTGAGGTGCGCCACGGCGAAATATTCGGACTCTTAGGTGCCAATGGCTCTGGGAAAACCACCACAATTAAAATGTTGTGTGGATTGCTGAAAGCCAGTGGTGGTGTCATTTCTCTTGGGGGCGAAACAAGCAACCTCCGTAGTACTGAATTGCGGCGGCGTATTGGCTACATGAGCCAGAAATTCACCCTTTACGATGACCTAACGATTTTGGAAAATCTGGAGTTTTATTGCGGTGTTTATGGTGTACCCCGCAAACTACGCCAGGAGAAAATTGATTGGGTGATTGCCATCTGTGGGTTAGAAGGACGGGAAAAGATGCTTACCGGACAGCTACCGGGTGGTTGGAAGCAGCGAGTTGCTTTTGGTGCTTCGGTAATGCACGAACCAGATATTCTATTCCTTGATGAGCCAACATCAGGGGTCGATCCGCTTGCACGCCGCCAGTTTTGGAAGCTGATTAATGACTTTGCCCGCAACGGGACAGCTATTTTAGTAACCACGCACTACCTTGAAGAAGCTGAACAGTGTAATCGCATGAGTTTTATGGTTGCGGGAGAAACCGTCATTTCTGGTTCTTCCAGTTCGATTAAAGCCAGTCAACCAGGAAAACTTATGGAGGTGATCGTCAACCAAAACCAAGCTGCTGCCGATTTACTCAAACAACACCTCGATCCTTGGCGTGTCTCCATCTTTGCCGATAGTTTACACATTGTCCTTGACGACCCCGATCGAGAACTTCCTCGACTATTAAAGCTGATAGAATCTGCTCAAATCACCATTTCCCGCGTCCGCCCCATTTCTTTTTCCCTAGAAGACGCTTTCATCGGTATAGTACAGCGATCGCAACACTAGAATTTTTTTATATTTTTTATATTTATGAAACGGATTTTTGCTCAGTTTACCAAAGAACTAGTACAGTTTCAGCGCGATCGTCTGACATTAGGGTTGGCATTTATACTGCCATTTATGACGTTACTTATTTTTGGGTTCGCAATCCGGTTAGAAAGTAAAAATATTCCCTTAATCGTGCAAGATTTTAACCGCACAAACATTAGCAATAGCTATATTGAGCGACTATACGCCACCAATCAGTTTATGCCCACCCAATGGTCGGGAAACGACCCGGTGCGGGATGCGATCGACCGTGGCATTGCCAAGGCAGCAGTCATTATCCCTCCTCAATTTAGTCGAGATGTGCAAGCTGGTAGAAATACTACGGTGCAAGTGCTGATTGATGGTACGGATGCCAATAATGCTCGTGTCATAAAAAACAGCATTCAAAGAGTGACGAGTTTTTTTATGCAGGAGCAAGGACTGATAACATTTAATAACAGCGTCACACCTAGAATTCGTTTATGGTTTAACCCCGGTCGGTTAGAGTCCCTGTATATTGTACCGGGAGTCTATGCCGTGGTTTTATGGATTTTTCCGTCTTTACTGACAGCAATCTCAATGGTGAGAGAAAAGGAGAAAGGCACTATCTTACAACTTTACGCTTCTAGTATCAGTGCAACTGAACTGTTACTTGGTAAAGGACTGGCTTACCTACTGATAGCTATCCTTCAAGCATTCATAGTCATGGGTCTAGGTTCGCTAATTTTCCAGGTTAGCTTAGTAGGCGATTCTATCACCTTGTTAATAGGAACTCTCCTTTTTCTTACAGACAGTGTTTTGTTTGGTTTGCTATTTGGGGTACGAAGCAGTAACCAAAATGCTGCTGTACAAAGTGTCTCTGTGATCGGTTTTGTTACCTCTCTATTACTGTCTGGTTTTATTTATCCTATTAGCAACATTCCCTTTCCCCTGTCACTTATGCCTAACATAGTTCCCGCCCGCTATTTTATAGATATTACTCGTGATGCATTTGTCAGGGGTACTGGATGGGCAGGAGTTTGGTTTGATATAGTCGTACTGATTGTTTTCGGATTGGTATTTTTTGATATAACCCGTCGTGCTTTAGGTAGAATGCAATTACCTTATTAAATTGTATTATTCTTAGCTGTTGCAGCTACTAAGCAATATGTTTTTCTCACGCCTATTTAATAGCTCCTTTTGGGCATTACTTCGCAAAGAAATCAATCAAATTTTGCGAGATAAGCAGTTAATTATTCTGCTAATTATACCACCAACGATGCAATTATTACTTTATGGATTTGCACTTAATCCCGATGTACATAATTTGAAATTGGGTGTTATTGATTATGCGAATGTAGGTGCTAGTCGGGAATTGGTTCAGGCAATGACCTCTAATAGCATTTTTACCATCGAATCTGTACCAACAACTGAGAAAGATTTGAGCCGTCAAGTAGAAGAAGGCAAACTCAATCTAGGGGTGATTATTCCACCAGAATTTCCTAGAAAGCTGGCAACAAAAGAAGCTGAGATTCAAGTATTCATTGATGGAGTAGATGCAAACGCCGCAGGCATTGCTAGTGGCTACATGACTCAGATTATTCAAAATTATAATCGTAACTTTGGGCAAACCCAGTTGAATTTTCCGGTATCACTCCAAGTGGTGTTTTTGTATAATCCGGGATTAATAAGTAGCTGGTATTTTGTGCCGGGAGTCATGGGTTTAGTGTTAACGCTTGTTGGAACACTAGTTTCATCAGTTGCTGTTGTGCGAGAGAAAGATAGCGGAACTTTGGAGCAATTACTTATGACACCAGCCGCAAACTGGGAAATTGTGGCAAGCAAAATTTTGCCTTTAGCGTTTTTGCTCATGGGAGATATTCTGCTAGCTTTGACTTTAGGACAATTGGTCTTTGGCTTACCGTTGCGTGGAAATTTTCTACTATTTTTTGGGCTATCAATTATTTATTTGCTGGTTGGGATCAGTATAGGTATTCTGTTGGCGATGTTTTCCAGTTCGCAACAACAGGTGGTATTGATGTCATTTTTTGTCAATATGCCGATATTGCAGACTTCTGGGGTGCTTGCCCCTATCGAGGCCATGCCCCCCTTTTTTCAAGTTCTATCTCTACTAAATCCCTTACGTCATTACATTGCCATTGTTCGAGGGATTTTACTTAAAGGGGTTGGTTTAGAAGTGTTATGGATGCATATTCTGGCATTGCTTAGTATTGCTGTTGTGTTATTAACTATTAGTCTTAGCAAGTTTCGCAATCAATTAAGTTAGAGGATGTCTGATACTAAGTCTTTTTGGGGGTCTAATCAGGATAAGTGGTGCGTGAAAACAAAACAATTATTTTCAATGATGGCTAAAACTTAAACTGAAGTCCACCGTGCAAATGTACTAAACAACCATTAAATTCTTGCTACGTAATCAATATGAATATTCGTTGTGAAACTCTGTCAGACTACACAGCAATAGCTGAGGTGAATACATTAGCCTTTGGGCAAGAAAACGAAGCTAAACTTGTAGAGAATATTCGCAATTCTGACCGTTATATTTCCGAACTTTCTCTAGTTGCAGAGGTTGAAAATGTTGTAGTCGGTCATATTTTATTCAGCTACATTGACCTAGTGGGTGAAGAAACACTCCAGGTACTTGGTTTAGCGCCTTTGGCAGTTCGTCCACAGTTTCAAAAACAAGGAATTGGCAGCGCACTAATAAAAGCAGGGTTAAAAATAGCAGAAGCAAAGAAAGAAGCCTTAGTAATTGTACTTGGTCATCCCCACTTCTATACTCGCTTTGGTTTTCAGCCTTCTGTTGTTTATGAAATCGAGTCTCCTTTTCCACGTAATGGGAGTTTTCTGTTACAAACCCATAAGCGTACTCATCCATATTCAAAGCACCAAGCAGAACAGCCCCCGCTTGCTTCAACTTCGCTACTGCGGTTGCATCTTGAGTAGCTTCTGGGTTTTCTGCATTGATTTTCGATCCAGCCAAAGTCGTAAAACCAGCAATATCGAAGAGATTTTTCACCGCAAAAGGCACACCAGCAAGCACTCCAGGATGATTACCTTGGGCAATTTCCCTGTCAATCAGTGCTGCATCTGTTAAAGCTGTCTCAGCAGTTATAGTCGTAAAACAGTTGAATAGATGATTTCGCGTTGCTATTCGTGCTAACGCAGCTTTGGTAACTTCCACAGCGCTAGTTTTACCTTCGCGTACAGCAGTTGATATTGTTATGGCATCGGCTGAATCAAAATTCATGCTGAAATATTAAGAGATAGCGCGTTTAGCTTTTTGAGTAATAGCAGTCAGCAATAGTTTTTGCTTCACTAAAACATCAACATAGCTATTCTTGAAGCAATTACGGTTCAAAAACTGCTGCAACTTCAATTTCCTCTGGTAAAGGGAAAGAATTTACAAGATTAGCGATCGCCCTAATTCTCTCAAAATTTACCACCACACCATCACGATACTCATCTCCAATCTCTAAATCCAACAACAACCCCATCAGATCGACATACTCTCCCACATCAAACTCTTCTCTTCTCATTTCTCTTCCTTTGCGGTAGCCTGCGGAAGCCAAAGCCTCTACGTTATCTTAAACTTATAACTTCTTGCGACAACAGCGATACCCAGGTAATGACATACAATTCTGTAGGGAATGCAACGTCTCTAGATTAATTTGGTTTTCCATAGTAGATTCCTTTGCCGTCGGTGCCAATGAAGACTAGCCCAAATTGCTGTCTGCTAGCTTCCATCACGTTCGGGACATTGCCGATGGGATATAAAGGATTAGAGATGTTTGTCCATGTTTGCCCTCGATCCAAAGAACGGAAAATTCCTTTTCCCATACCAATGACTCTGCCATATAAATATAGTGCTGGAATTTTACTTCCTGTTTGTGGCTTGCCAAAAGCAAATAAATTAGCTTTCTCCACATTAGCTATTTTGGCAAACTTCGCACCACCGTCTGTTGAACGATAAAGCCCATTAGAATCGAGACTTATCCAAACTTCGTTACTCACCCCCGGAACTGTTTTAAGCATAGACCAATTTTCGCTAGGAAGTGTTGAGTTGATAACACTGAAGTATGCAGCTCCATCCTTACTGCGGTAGACTTTGCCATCGCTATAGTAGTAAAAAATATTGCCATTTACTTTGTCTGATGCCAATGGTTGACCCCAATACCACGGCCCTTTAGAACCGTTGGGTAAACCTAATACTCCACTCCAAGAAACTCCACCGTTAGTTGTACGTATAGGTTGTTTCTCGCTGGCGATCGCTACAAACAAACTTGGATTAGTTGCAGACATAGCTACCCGTAGTGGCATAGTATTCTGCGGAAAGGAGGAAAAGTTTTTCCAGGTATGTCCGCCATCTGTGGAAGTTGCTCCTGTAAAGGTATTGAACCCTCGATGTCCGCCAACGCGTACCATGCGCAAGGGATCTTTTTCACTGTAGGCAATGCTGTATGTTTCTTGATACCAAGGGCCGTTACTACCACCCAATTGAGTAGATGGGTAAGTATCTAATTTCTGGCCATGGTTAAAGCCTTCTACATCAGCTACACCGCTTAACAATAGTGAGCCTTTTGGAGGTGAGATGAGTTCAAAAGCAACTGTTTCCTCATGTCCTTTTTCATAGTTAGACCACATAGGCTTGTTAGCATTGATATTGTCTGCCTGCCAGGTTCCGAACCAGTCTGTTAACCAAACTTTGCCAGCAATATTTGGGTCAAATTCAATCGCTGAGGCCGCAGAAGCAAAATACCAGTTTGGCCACCAAGGTACTTGAGGATTAAATGAATGGCTTTTCTGTTGCCATGTAGCGCCACCATCGGTAGATTGAAAGACTCTAGAGTAATTAGTACTTTCATGGTATTGGTCATAAGTAACTAAAACGTGATTAGAGTTTTTGGGATCTACAGAAAGCCCATTAAATGAAATAGTTTTGATGTTAGTCGGCGTAATATTGCTCCAAGCCCCATTTGCATATTTGCTAACTCCTGAAGTGTGCGTTACATACAGTACTCCATTGCTATTAAGCGCCATTCGATTTGCTTTTGATGGGCTTCCAGCTATTCTGCTCCAGGTAACACCTGTATCGGTAGACTTATATATTCCGTCTCCATAGGCATTTGCATAAACCAAGCCAGCATTCTTTTTGCTAAACAAAATTCCTGTAATACCAATGGATGCATTAGGTTTTCCAGAGAAAGAACTTACTTTGTTCCATGTTTGACCAGCATTCACCGACTTCCATAGCCCATCCAAACGCGAACCAAAGAAGATGATATTAGTATTAAATGGATTAACTCCCAGCCTTTCCCCCGTCCATCGCTTAGTTTCGTTGCCACCCATTGGCAAATCTATGTTCAGTTTGTTCCAGGTTTGACCTTTATTGGTCGATTTGAAGATTGTTCCTAAGCCAGCCCCAGTATATTTGCCTGCTGCGATATAGACAATATTTGGATTGCTAGGGTCAAGCGCTAATCCTTCTCCGCCATAGTAATTACTTTTATCAGACCCAAAGTGATCTATTAATGGAATCCATCTCTTCTCTAACGAATTCCAACGATAGAAGCCACCTATATCGGTTCTAATGTAGGCTAAATTCTTCTCTAAAGGATGCAGATAAATATTGGTAACATAGCCTCCTCCTCCTATAGAGACTTGATTCCATTGATACCCAGATGTACTGCTGCGACTAGGTTCAACGGTTGTAAGTGCTACAGTCGTAGCTAGAGCGAGTATAGAAAAGCGGATTATTTTCCTTAAAGGAATATGGAAAAAGCGAATGCTCATGTAGTCTCATTGGTAAAGGAATGAAGCAGAGATAATACTTAGTAAGTAAAACTAAGCAGTATAAAATTAAGTGAAAATGCGGTATGCATTCTCCCCTGAGTTGGAAGATGACGTAATGATTGCTAATAGCTGATTGTTGATATAAACGTTTTGGCAAAATAAAAATACTTTGTCAATATTTTTATGAATTTTATGTATAATTTGTTATAACTACTTATAATTTTCTGTAATTGAATACGAGGGGTTTTTTGGTTACTTAGAAGTATAAAAACATACAAAAATTTAATTTGTATTTACACCACAAGAATAAGTTTACTTGGTTGTTGCAGCACCGACATTGATTTGGGATGAAAATAAGCTAGACGACTTGCATAAAAATATTTAGAAGTTCACGTAAAGGCACAAAAAATTTAGGTGCGTTAGAAAATCTCACATTCCTCCAGCAATTTAATTAAGTATTTTTTGAAAGATGAAAATACCTCTAAAGTCAGAGATATATTCTGTGCTGGGGTAGAGGATTTTTTGATTCTACTTCAGTATCTTAGAGGTTGTTTGAAAAGTATTTCTCTGTGACTTTAGACACTTTTAGCTCCCCTCTAACCCCCTTTTTAATGGGGGAATCGGAATTAAAGCCCCCAATTTATCGGGGGGTTGGGAGGCTCGATAACGTTTTGCTACCGACGAAAAAACTTTTAAAACATCCTCTTAGTAAATAAACAAATTTTCTTGCTATTTACCTCAACTTAGTCTCTTTAGCTAGAAAGATAAATAATTTTAAAATGATATCTACAGCAGATAAATAGTCTAGAATAACAATAAAAAACATGGATAAAAAAAACAAACTTGAGAGTAATAACAATAATTTAAATCGGGATAAAAAAGAGGATGAAAGTAATATAAATTCATTATCTAAGGAACCCAAAGAGTTAACTAAAACAATTAATATAGATGGTCAGCGTCCAGTCGATCCAAGTAACTTTGAGATTAAGGAAACAATTGATATAGATGGTCAACGCCCAATTGTAAAAGATGAAAATCATAGCGATCGAACAATTGATATAGATGGTCAACGCCCGATCGCTAAAAGTAATTTTGAAGAACATGAGATCCTACCTGTAGATGGTAAGCGTCCAATTGATCCTAGTGATTTAGAGGTTGAGGAAATTCTTGATATAGATGGTCAACGTCCGATCGCCAAGAGTAACTTTCAAGTTCAGGATACTCTAGAGATAGATGGTAGCCGCCCAATAGTTTCAAATAACACTCCTGATTCGCAAATACCAACAGATTATGTAGACTAACATCACAACCGAATGGCACGCTTGAAAAGCTGAAAGCTCGTCTGGGCTATCTTGTTGGGGGTAGGGTGTTGGGTGTAGGGAAAAATCAAGAAAATTTTATATGAGTGGGGATAGAAATAAATTTTCTCCTCACTACACCCAACACCCGACACCCCACACCCAAAAGCCTGATATATAAGGGGTTTGCCGTTATCAAGCGTGCCATTCCATCACAACCTTTCTTGACACTGTAAAGTGGTGAAGTTAAAACAAGGAGACTCAGTAATCTACGTTGTTTGCATAGAGCAACGCTAAAGGTAAAATGTTAATGTTGAATCGCAGATGTTATAGCATTGCCTTAATTATTTATTATTTATGCTTGCCGTAGTGGTTTTGGGTCTGACTATAACAATAAATCCAAGCAAAGTAAAAACTAACATCTGCCAAGTCACCAAATTCCAGCCACCAAGATGCCAGCATAATAGACCAATGCTAGTACCTACAGCACCACCGATAAAATAGGCAGTCATGTAAACTGTATTGATGCGACTATTTGATTGAGCATCAAGAGTGTATATCCTTGCGACATTGGTGACTTGAATTGCCTGTACGCCTACATCTAGTAACAATACAGCAACAGCGATCGCCAGTGCTGAACTAGAAGCAATTTTAGCAATTACTAAACTTGCAATCACCAGAGATACAGAAATAGTTAAGGAGCGTTGGGAATTACCTCGATCGGCTAATTTACCAAAAATTGGTGCCATTAATGCACCTGCGATCGCCACAAAGCCATACATCCCAATTGTGTCAGATTGAAAATTAAAAGGCGCTCCGCTTAAATGGAAAGTCAACGTTGTCCAAAACGAGCAAAAGACACCAAACATTAATCCCCCAATTAAAGATGTTTCTCTCAATAATGAAAAACGTTTTAATTGTTGAAGCGTTGATTTTAATAAATCAAAATAACCACCACTATATTCATTATTTACATTAGGTAAGTAAATCTTTAGTAACACAGTAACAATTAAAATCATTACTCCTGAAAATCCATATACATAACGCCAACTAAAGGATTCAGCAATATATCCGCTAAAAACCCTTGCTCCTAAAACTCCAATCAATATACCAGTAAAAATACTACCTACAGTTTGACCTGTAGTTACTCTATCTATACTTGCTGCTAAGGGAAGAATAACCTGAGCGGAGACTGTTGTAATTCCAATTGCTACGCTCAATATCCAAACCTGGACGATATTTTGTGAAAACGTCATCGCTATCAACAAACAGAACAAACATAGAAGTAAGGAAAGAATTAATGTTTTTTTGTTGATTTTATCACCTAAAGGGATTAAAAAGAAAAGCCCAAAACCGTAACCAACTTGTGAAAGCACAGATATGCTACCCGCTTTACCTTCACTAACTTGAAAAGAAGATGCAATATCTTTGAGAATTGGCTGATTATAATAAACGTTAGCAACACACACACCAGATGCGATCGCCATAATCAGTACTTGAAATTTAGTTAATCCGTTACCTGAAATTTGTTTTTCCATTCAACCTAAGTCACTATAATTTAGTTGCTTGAGAACTTTTCCCTTTAGCTTCATCTGTGTTTATCAGTTATTAGTTTTCCTGGTGCTAAATCGCCAAGTTAGGATGATTGCAGCGATCGCTAAACCAATAGCCAATCCCCACCAAAGACCAATAGCTCCAGACCCCAACGAGATCCCAAAAGTATAACCAGCGAATAAGCCAACACACCAATAAGCAAAAATGCCAATCAACATCGGGATTCGAGTGTCTTTGAGTCCGCGTAATGCTCCTGCGGCAGTCACTTGCACGCCGTCAACTATTTGAAAAATTGCCGCGACTGCTAGCAATTTCACCGCGAGGGCAACTACATCTGCATTGTTCTGATTGTTGATGTCAATATAAAGAGAAATAATTGACTTTGGTATTAGCCAAAATGCAATGGCTACTACACTCATAGATAAAGCTGCAATGGCAATACCTACATATCCAGCTAGACGAGTGCCAACTAGGTCATTCTGTCCGGCTAACTGTCCAACACGAACTGTTGTCGCTAGAGAAATACCTAGTGCCATCTGGAATGACATCGAAATTGTTTGTAAAGCAATTTGATGGGCAGCCAGGGCATTGGTTCCCAATTGTCCGATCAACAAAGTCACAACAGTGAACAGTCCACCTTCGACCGTAATCAGACCCCCGATGGGCAATCCAACCTGAAAAATCTCGCCAACGATCCGGCGATTCTCTAGAGGAAAAGCTTTGTAAGACGAAGGTTGAAAAATACCGTAAACTGCAAAGCGAGGCTGATTACATATATAAACTGTCAAAGCAACAAACATACTCCAAAGTGAAAGCGTGCTTGCCCAACCGATACCAGCTAAACCCAGCGCCGGCAATCCCAGTTTGCCAAACATCAGCACATAGTTAGCTGTGATGTTGAGCAGAGTACCCAAAACCACTGTCACGATGATTAATTGCGGTTGCAACAGAGCAGAAAGAAAGCTTTTAAGTACTGCAAAGCCCAAACCAGGAATAAAACCCAGTGCGATCGCTCTTAAATAAATCTCTGCTAGTGCTACTGTGTTAGCATCCTGTCCTAGTAAAAGTAGTAAAGCACCTCCATTGTAAAGCAGCAATGTAATTGGTATTCCTAGCACCAGAGATATTCCTAGTCCAAGCCGGACAATTACGCCAACTTTTTCTCTATTTCCGGCTCCATAAGCTTGGGCAGCTAACGGACTGACAGCAGAAACGATACCAGTAAAAATCAACAGAGAAAAAGTAAAGATAACAGCTCCCAAACCTCCAGATGCAATGGTTTGACTTCCCAACCAGCCCATCATTACCGTATCGACAAAACCAGTTGCAGATTGAGCCAGTTGTGCCGCTGCCAAAGGTACGGCTAACATAAGACATTTTTTAACTTCAGAAAACATATACAACTGATAACCCGATGTGAAGAACAAAGGGTTTTTCCAAAATCTAAACCCTGTTCAGGAGAATTGCTCCTGGGAACTTGAATCTATCTTAATGGAGTCAAAGGATTCCCGTCACAGGTTAGCGCAGCGTTCCGCAGGAAAGATTTAACAGGAGATAAATTGCAACCAGGTAAAACTAACACGACACCTATCAAATGTTTGGTTGATTCTTTTTGTGGGATCAAGTTTTAGAATGTTCCTGTAGGCGATAGTTTATCCCCGGAACCAGCCTTTAAGCCGCGATCGCCAATGAAGCTGAAAATCCCCATACCAGCTTTGAGTGTCACAAATAATTTCAATGTTTTGGCAATCATCTTGAAGCTACGTTAAAGTGAGCAGTTGGAGTTAAGAATAAATTTATATGCGCTTACCAATTGCAATTAGTGCTGTTTTAGTGGCATCTTTAGGTTTTAGTGCACCTGTAATATCTCAACCTCCTCCTATACAGGTAGCCAAAACCCCCGCGCCTAGTAGTTTAACCTTAGAACAATTTAAGATTAATTACCGATTATGGAAACGGCAAAGAATCTCTAACTATCGCTATGAATTCACTAGAAGTTGCAATTGTTTACCTAAAGCCACAGAACCAGTGATTATTAAAGTGCGTAATCGAGTCACAAGTTCTATTACTTATAAAGCAACTCAAAAGCCAGCTGAGGCAGAATTGTTTGAAAGATATAATACAATTCCTAAACTCTTTAATATCATTAGGGATGCGCTCATTCGTAAAGCAGCAAACTTGACTGTACAATACGATCCAGTACTTGGTTATCCAACTCAAATTAACATTGATTATAATAGCCAGATCGCTGATGATGAAATATTTATTACAATTAGCAATCTGCAAAAAAACTAATTAACTATGGCTTCTTGAACACATTATAAAAGAAGCCGTATTTGGAAACAGGAGCAATTTCAGAGTTCGCCCCAGCACGAGCCTTGTACATACGGCATAGGTTCGAGTACCAAGGCTCTTTTGCTAACTACATTGATGACCCAAACAGCGTATTTATGACCTTAGCTCTATAAAGGTTTAGGATAGCGAATGCACTGTTGGGTTGAAGTGTTTAAAGTCTTTCAATAATACCATCGCCACTCATCATTTTTGCGACTTCATCCATAATTTCTTTACTGCTATAGTCCGGCTTAGATGGATCTATTGGTTTTAACGGACGAAAAATAGCTAGCTGAGATTTTGGAGTCAGCATTTGTTGTAACTCGCTTTCACATATACCAATTTTTTCTTCAAACATCAGTTCAGCACCATGTTCTAATTCATCATGAATCACATCAAGATGCCGTAAGCCTCTATAAGTAAAAGTTACGGTTTGATTTTTGGGGTTGAGATATGTGCTGTTCTCTTGATAACCAAGTTCTTCGGCTTTCTCAAAAGCCTCTTCTGGTGAAGAAGCACGTACAAGAACAATATTTACATGAACAACATTGTGTGGATTTCCTTCAACTTTACACTCGATCGCCAATTCAGCGATATACCACTCTGCATTCTTTGGAATGTATGCCATTGCTTATAAAACTCAAACTTTTTTTTTTACTAATAATGCTAAAGCAACTATAACAAGCGATTTGAAGAAGGCAGAAGGCAGGAGGCAGAGGGCAGAAGGTTCACCTCAGTTAGGGATTCAAACCCCTCCTGAATAGAAGCCACCAAATTAAAAATTTGGTGGGGATCTTAACCCCTGTTCCCTTTGGTCACGGCAGTAAACAGTGTTTCGACTACGCAACAACCGGGCAGTTTTCCTCCTGCCTCCTGCCTTCCTTGATCAAATCGGAGTCCTATAAATGTACTTTTAATTACATTTGCGTTCCTCAAGTTTGTGAATTTTGAACTATATAATTACTAAACTTAAGTATTAAATAAAATTATTACCAATAGTTTAGGAAAAGCAAAGACGTGAACCGTTTCAAAAAGCTATCTTCAATTGCGTTCCTGTTATTAGCCTTCATTTATCCACCTACTTTGGTTGAAGCCAAAGAGAACACTCTCAACAATGTTCTCAATGAGCAGAGTATTGACGCACAGACAAAATTAGTTGGAGAGCAAAGTGAAGAGTTTTTGTTAGCTCACAGACGAAATCGACGACGTTATCATAGACGGCAGCGAACTGGAAGATATTATTATCAACGCCAGCGGAATCGACGACATTATTATAGACGACGCTATCGCTCTATACGTTATCACGGACAACGATATCGTCATGGAGACTGGGAACTTGTGCGCGATCGGCATGGACGATTAATGTATGATTGGCAGCGTTAATAGTAAATTTGCGCTCAATTTTTCTAGACAATCTTTATGCGTAAATCCTAACGCAAACCCCAAAGACTTTACCCAGTTTTGAAGCGAGAATGGTTCTCCAATAATTCTAAGTATAAAAGATTATAAATAACTGTACCCCTATTGCACATATCTATCTTTAGGCATAGCAAAATTTCATTCTGATTTCATTTTTTTACGAAAAGCTATGAATAGGGTGAACGGTAAGACATTTCAGACATTTATATACCTTCATTAATGACAAGTGATTGCTAAAAATATGTTAGCCAGGGGTAAAATTCTCTGGTTGAGGCTTTCCCGTCAGTTGGTTCA
>NZ_JBWQXL010000059.1:0-37989 GCF_056620565.1 Nostoc sp. LEGE 12454 | reverse complement strand
CCTCTGCTCCCCTGCTCCCCTGCTCCCCTGCTCCCCTGCTCCTCTGCCTTCTTTGGTAAGCTGAAAGTTTGATCAAAAACTTTACAATAAAGGTTTGGCTGAGGTAGAAAATGAAAGTCGCAATTACTGGAGCAACAGGATTTGTCGGTAGTCGTTTGGTACAACGATTACACGGAGAAGGTCATAAAATAGTAGTATTAACTCGGAATACCACTTTTGCTCAAAAGGTTTTTCCATCAGAGGCTTTCCCTAATGTAGAAATTGTTGCCTATACACCAAATGCATCTGGTTCTTGGCAAAGTGTCATTGCTAGTTGTGATAGCGTAGTTAATTTGGCAGGAGAACCTATTGGTGAAGGACGCTGGACACCAGAACGGAAACAAGAAATCCTCAATAGCCGAAAGTTAGGTACACAAAAAATAGTTGAAGCAATAGCCAACGCTAACCCTCAACCATCTGTGTTAATTAACGCTTCGGCTATTGGCTACTACGGCACCAGTGAAACGGCTACCTTTGATGAAACCAGTCAATCTGGTAACGATTTTCTTGCCCAAGTCTGCCAAGCGTGGGAAGCTGAAGCGAGAAAAGTAAAAGATGCTGGTGTACGACTGGTAATTTTGCGTTTTGGGATTGTTCTGGGCAATGGTGGCGCTTTAGGTAAAATGATTCCACCTTTCAAACTCTTCGCTGGTGGGCCTATTGGCAGTGGTCGGCAGTGGTTCTCATGGATTCACGTAGACGATTTAGTTAACCTGATTCTGCAAGCTTTAACTAAACCGGAAATAGAAGGTGTATATAATGCCACTGCCCCTAACCCAGTCCGAATGGCAGATTTAAGCCAAACGATGGGACAAGTGATGAATCGCCCTTCTTGGTTGCCTGTTCCTGCTTTTGCGATCGAAGCTCTTTTAGGAGACGGGGCAATAGTAGTTTTAGAAGGTCAGCAAGTTATCCCAAAACGCACTGTGCAAACAGGCTTTGAGTACAAATATCCTAATTTGCAATCGGCATTAACACAAATTCTTACATAGATTCAAAGGGAGTGGGGAGTAAGAATTTTAGATTTGAGATTTTGGATTTTAGATTGAAATTTAATCCAAAATCTCAAATCCAAAATCCAAAATTGAATTGCCCCATGCCTTATTCTTTGACTATTGACTAGAAAGAAATTTTTTGGAAACCCAACTGATAATACCGCTGAGAATGGCACCGCCCATTAGTATGCCAATTGCGGGGTTAAACAAGGGTTGCCACAGTTGATGCCACAAATCCAAACCCAGGTTTACTCCTGCGGCATCACCGATCGCAGCGATCGCTAACCAGCCAAAGCCAAACAAAACCAAAAAAACATCGGCGACTAAAACCATGTTTAGCCAATTTAACAATTTATCTTTCATGATTGGATTGAGTACTGGGCATTGGGCATAGGGGATTGGGGATTGGGGATTGGGCATTGGGAAGAGACAGCCTAAAGAGTTACTTCAATAAATTCTCCCTTCTCCTCGTTGTCCTTAACCCTCAGTTCCCAGTTCCCAGTCCCCATCTTTTACTTTTCAAACAGCCAATTTTTGACTTTTGTCAAACTTTGCCAATCTGGTTTTCTACTTAAACCGTCCTCAATACTATTTTTTATTTCATCACTCCATTCTTCGTTGACAAATATCAACTGCTGTGCTATGTCAATGTGTTCCCGTAAACCTTTTTGCTTTGTTTCCAGCATTGCTAAGGCGAGATTGATTCTAGCCTGGGGATCTTGTGGATTTAACTTGACTGCCTTCTGTCCAGCTTTGTAAGCCAAACTGGGTTTGTTATCGAGTAGATACAACCACGATAAACAAACCCAAGCTGCACTAGTTTTAGGAGCGCGATCGCACACTTCTTTAAACACAGGGATTAAAGATTCTACTGATTCTCCTGCTTTATAGCGTTCTAAGCCTGTATCAAACAGGGATTCAACTGTATTAGTCATTGGTCATTAGTCATTGGTCATTAGTCATTAGTCATTGGCCATTGGTCATTTGCAAAAGACAAATGACAAATGACAATTGACAATATTACACCCCAAATGACTTGCCGCAACCACAAGTTTGATTAGCATTGGGGTTAGTGAATTGGAAACCACCGCCAATCATGGCATCGCTGTAATCGAGCATTAAACCGTAGAGATATAACAAACTCTTGCGATCGCTGACAATTTTGAAGCCATCATAGTCAAAAACTTCATCATCAGGGGTGATTTTGCTGGTATCTTCAAAGTCCATCATATAAGACATCCCAGAACAGCCACCCTGACGCACTCCTACCCGTAAGCAGAAGTCTGTGCCTTGCTTGTCCCGGAGGGATTTTACCTGGTGCAATGCGGCTTCGCTCAACAGAATTCCGCGTTGTTGAGCCTGAATTGCTTGTGTCATCTGCTTTTCAACTCCTTAATTAGTATAAGCGTTACCCTATATCGGCTTGTTAATGCTTCTGGGTTGCTCTTGGTGTTTTTGTATTCATTCTAGCGGCTTAGATGTTGCTAGATGCCAAATTGTAAACACTCCGTCAAAAGTAGCCAAAGATTTTTATTCTAGAATTGAGAGACTCAATGTGTTTATACATTCGGTATTCTTAAAATTCAAGCCTTACGGCAGCAACAGAAGCAACCACCCTTCAGGTGCAGCCATAAAAATTTAATCCGAGGCTAGCTAGCCCCCAAAGTTTACTTCCAAATTGCTTCTTTTGATCTCTATGACAAGTTTTAATCGCTCTACCAGTCGTCGGTTGAAGAAATTAACTCAAATTCCTTCTGTATGGGAGGGCGATCGCCGTCCGTTGTCATCACCAAACCAGCTGTCAGACTCAGAGGCAAAGGGAGAATGCATTCTTTGGGTAGATTACTCCCAAGGTGTTGTTCGAGGAATGGACGTGGTAGCTTCCGATACCGGCCCAGAAGCAATAGTTCGCACCTTAATGCAAGCAATGGAGCATCCTCAAAGTCCGGCAAGACCTGCTAGACCCCAAAGAATTGTAGTCAAAGACCGCGAGATCCAATTTTACCTGCGGGGAGTGCTGCAAGATTTGGATATCGCCATTGACTATGCACCAGAACTGCCTTTAATTGACGAACTATTTCGTGGATTCGCCGACATCCTCGATAGTCAAACCCCCGACTTACCCCCACAGTATGCACAAATCTTGCGAGAGAAAGCATTTGCAATTTGGCAAGCAGCACCTTGGGAATTTTTGGAAGAACAGCAAATTTTGTCAATCGAGATTAATAAGTGGGATGTTGGCACACTCTACGCCTCAGTTATGGGAATGCTGGGAATGGAGTATGGGATTTTGTTTTATCGCTCAGAAGAATCTTTAAAACAGTTTCGCGCCGCAGTTTTAACGGATGAAGAATCAACGGAGCATTTAGAAGAAGCGTTCCTTAAGCAAGATTGCTTGTTTCTCACTTTTGAGAGCGTTGACGAAACCGATGAAGATGAGGATGAAGAAGATGATTTGGCGGATCTGCCATTATCAGAAATTGACCCTACTTTTGGTAATATCCATCCTTTAGAAGGACTACGGTCTGTTTTGTATGACGAAGAAGCATTGGTAATCTTGGTTGCGATCGAAAGCCTGAGCCGTTTTATTCGCGATCACCGTCGCCAACTTCATGAGGACATCTTCCCTACTCTGGGCCGTCGCTATCGCATTTCTCTGCCGCAGTCAGAAGAATCAACTAAATCTGTGGCTGTGACAGTCTCTACCATGCCGCAGTTAGCAGCAGAATTAGAGGAAATGACAGGCTTTGGTATTGACGATCGCGAGGTTGACAACCTTGATTTCCAATCATTGCGAGATGACTTGATACCAGAAGATTCCTTCCTCAGCTTAGGTGTAGTGTCCTGGGAAATGTTGGATTCTCTGCGAAAGGGGGTCAGCTACCACCAGGCTAGTGAAATCAAACAAGTGGGTGATGGTTTGCCGGTGATTTTAATTCAAACTTCCCGGCCCAAGGCGAAGACTGTAATTGAAAGAATTGAAGCAGCAGGCGGACTGAGAGCAATTTGCTTTAATCCAGGTGCCGATCCTTTTGATGGCGATCGCTACGACTTGGGTTTATTGCAAACTCAAAATGGCGAATTGTTCCTATTCGGGGAATTTTTAGATAAAGATCCGATTCATGTCGAAGCCCGAAAAAAATGGAATCAGCGGTGTAAAAATACTAAAGGCTACTGTGGCTTAATCATTGCCAAAGGACTAACGGGAGCCTCCCGTGGGAATCCTCAGTTACGAGATATGATGGCTTTGTTTGAAGGGCGATCGCTTTCACCTAAAGATTTAGGTATTGGTACTCTCCAACTTATGCCCCAACTTAAATTTGAATAATTGCATGAATTGCCGCAATCCTCAATCTCAAATTATCGCTATGAGAAATTAAGTTGATGTGTATTTGATTGACTAAAACTGCATTTGAGAGGGAAAAAGGCGAAGGCTTTGCCTTTTAACGTTTACCCCTCTTCTCTTTACCAACGGAGTGTTGATTCACCAGTGCTGAGTACTGTCTTACCCCATAGCAAAACGTGGGGATGGAAATAAGGGCGCATCATTGACAGCAGATTTTAAGGAAAGTGAGTTACACAAGTTAAGTCTGTTACCCAAATATAAAGTGTGTTTTACTCCTTAATTCAGAATTCTGAATTAAGGAGTAACTGTTTCAGGGAAGTAAACAAGACTCAGGATTTTCACTTTTGTATATACCCCAATACAACTCAGAATGAGCAACAAAACCCAGATTTAGATAAGCGTTTTATTGCGTCTTCAAAGACCAATTGTCTACACCAATAACCCTTAACTAAACCCTATTGGTATATAACCCATCCCTGGTAGGTAGTCTTTTAAGTAGAGGTAGAGTGTTTCCAGTTCCACTCAGTCTTCGCAATCTGCGTACCTATCAGCGTGCGGCACTTTGTAATGAATATTCATGTATATGTCAATACGAATACGCGACCAATCTTGAGAGGCTAACTTTACCTAAATTTCATGAAGTCCCTGTATTCTCATAGTTTTCTAGTTATTTTATCTAATTTCTCTAAGTATAAATAACTACAATAAGATCAAAATTTATCTATAAAGACTGCTTGAATCAAACCTAACTGATGCACTGAGATATTGGAATCTTTTTTTAACAAGCTTTTGAGTTTAGCCTTCTGTTATATATCAATATCATTAAGCAAAAGTTCAGATAATATGTTTTTCTTTGTAATTTTTTTATAAAGGAGAAAAAATATCTTTGCTAGTGTCTAAATGAAGATTATTTAAAGTGCGTAAATAATAGCTATAATAAACACACTGCCGAAAAAATTAAAATATACGATTCTTTTTATGGGTATACTTACCAGGTAAAAATAGTTGGAATAAAAGTTTTATTGGCAGTAATTTATATCTTGGCTTAAATATGAGGAAAATGTCTTATGTAAAACTTATAACGCCCTACTTTGCTAAAAAGGATTTATATAACCTCCAAATAGATGAAGACAAAAAATCGTAAAAATATTGCTGCTTTCAAAGCAAGCTATATCGCTAGAAAGAAGATAAATAAGATGCAACACTTTATTGCATTCTGACGATAATTTATTGTAGAAGTATGAAACAAAACTAAAATATTATTCTCGGCAACAGCCAAATAACATCACATACATTCTGGATGAATTCGCCTGTGTGAAATTACAGATATTGCTGTCAAAAATTACCAATAGTCTTGGCAATTTACATTCAGTAGACTGAGCGTTGTCCTTTTTTTTATGGCTACTATATTGGCAGTGAAAAGCAATCAGCTTGATCGAGGTAAGCCAAAATTCATAACAGTTCAAGTAGCTCTTAAGTTATTGGTTACAGTCTGGTTAGATATAGGTGTTTGTTTTAAGCGATCGCTTATTTGCCTACTTTCTAAGTCACTATTCACGCTCTATACACACCACTCTAACCCGCCTTGAAACCAGCATTTCAGCATGATAATGATTCTGAAGCTTTATTTTTTAGTGTTCTAGCAGATATTCTCTCCGAGTGAGTTTGGCGAACTTAGTTAAGAGAGAAGGTCAAATGCTTTCAATGGAGAATAACTTTAGGAATCTTCATTGAGTCAATAGTAGGTGTCTCGAATTCCTTTATAAAATTTCATTGTTAGGGTTTACTCATGCTGTTAGTAGGGTTATTATCTTCAAAAGCAACGATGTGCTATTTATACTGTCACAATGGTAACAAATAAAGTGTAGTATTTTGATTTTTTTAGAAAATGATCGATCCTTTGACAAAACAAACATTCTTAATATTAATGGTATTACTTGTTTCGTGAGACAAACTCTGATAACCTTATCGGTTCCCTCTTTAATTTAGACTCTTTCGACCATCTAAATATACAGCAGATAGCATGATAATGACAAATAAAAAATGGGCAGTTAAACGCATAACAGTTAATCTCGCAACGCAGGAAGCGGAAAAACTAGAAAAATATTGCCAACAAACAGGTAGACCTGCAACTGATGTGATTCGTGAACTGATTAGAAGTTTGCCTGTCTCCGACGATAGTAAAGATGCAAACAACTAATAAGTGACTTTCACAACTTATCCATAAAACTGCTTTGCCACCAAAAAAATATCTCTGATACTTTTGAGAGTCCGCTGCTATGGACAAAAGTTTGTCTAGATGATACAGACGCGTTTTTATCGCGTCTGGTCATTTACCGGGACTAAAAAAAGTAATCAAAGAGTTTTTAGTATCGATATTGGCAAGCATTAATATGCTGCTGGAATTGATATTAAGTAGCAAATTCCGACACCAACCCAGTTACAATCTGTAAAGAAACTGAAAAGGAACGACGGAATGCGTGTTGCAATCGTAGGTGCGGGACTGGCTGGGCTAGCAACCGCAGTGGATCTAGCTGATGCTGGTTGTGAAATAGAGATTTTTGAATCTCGTCCGTTTGTCGGCGGTAAAGTTGGCAGTTGGGTTGATGGAGATGGCAACCATCTAGAAATGGGGTTGCATGTATTTTTCGGGTGCTACTACCAACTATTTGACTTAATGAAAAAAGTGGGGGTGTTAGAAAACCTACGCCTCAAGGAACATACCCACACTTTTATCAATAAAGGGGGGCGTACTGGTGCTTTAGATTTTCGTTTTATTACAGGTGCGCCTTTCAATGGGTTAAAGGCATTTTTCACTACTTCCCAACTATCGTTGCAGGATAAATTGCAAAATGCGATCGCTTTGGGTACTAGTCCGATAGTTCGCGGATTGGTAGACTTTAACGGGGCGATGAAAACTATCCGCAATTTAGATAAAGTTAGCTTTGCCGATTGGTTTCGCAGTCATGGTGGGAGTAATGGCAGCATCAAGCGGATGTGGAACCCCATTGCCTACGCATTGGGATTTATTGATTGCGAAAATATGTCTGCCCGTTGTATGTTAACCATATTTCAGTTATTTGCAGTTAGAACTGAGGCTTCAGTTTTGCGAATGCTGGAAGGTTCTCCATCTGAATATTTACACAAGCCGATTCTGGAATATCTGGAAGCTAGAGGCACGAAAATTTACACGCGCCGACAAGTTCGAGAAATTCAGTTTACTGAGTCAGCTGAACAAACCCGTGTCACTGGTATAGTAGTTGCGCAAGGTGATGCAGTAGAAACGATCGCTGCTGATGCTTATGTTTTTGCCTGTGATGTTCCAGGAATTCAACGCATCCTACCCCAGGAGTGGCGTAAGTGGTCAGAATTTGACAACATTTACAAACTGGATGCAGTGCCAGTGGCTACAGTGCAGTTACGCTTTGACGGTTGGGTAACAGAACTGAATGATGGAGAGCAACGCAAACAGCTAAACCATGCCGCTGGAATCGATAATTTACTTTACACAGCCGATGCTGACTTTTCTTGTTTTGCCGATTTAGCGTTAGCTAGCCCTGCTGATTATTATCGCCCAGGACAGGGATCTTTGTTACAGCTAGTGCTGACACCAGGAGATCCGTTTATTGCCCAAAGTAATGAAGCGATCGCACAACATGTTCTCAAGCAAGTCCATGAACTGTTTCCCTCGTCGCGAGAGCTAAATATGACTTGGTACAGTGTTGTAAAACTTGCTCAGTCTCTCTACCGGGAAGCGCCAGGGATGGATGCGTACCGTCCCAACCAAAAAACACCAGTAGATAATTTCTTCCTTGCAGGCAGTTATACTCAGCAAGACTACATCGACAGCATGGAAGGTGCTACTATTTCTGGACGGCGGGCGGCAAAAGTGATTTTGGAGAGTTTAAAGAAATAACGAACTCCAAAGGGTGCAAAGAAGGCGATCGCAAAGCATCTCGTAGAGAAGGAAAAAGAGAAATGCCAGACTGGTTAGAGCATACTGTGCAGGTAGAAGTAGAGGCTCCCATAGATTTAGTATGGAGCCTCTGGTCTGATTTAGAGCAAATGCCCCGGTGGATGAAGTGGATTGATTCAGTGAAAATTCCGCCAGATAATCCAGATATATCTCTTTGGAAATTAAAAACTGGCAGTCTAGAATTTAGTTGGCAATCCCGAATTCTCAAAGTTATTCCCAACCAAATTATCCAATGGGAATCGGTTGATGGTTTGCCAAATCAGGGAGCGATTCGCTTTTACGATCGCCACAATAGTAGCATTGTGAAAATGACTATTTCCTATGCCATCCCTGGCATTCTTGGCAAAATTATGGATAACTTATTTTTGGGACGGATAGTTGAATCGACCATTCAAGCTGATTTGGAAAGGTTTAAAGAATACGCGCTGAATGTTAAAGCTAATTGATATAGATAGCAAAACCAGGCAGTAGGAAATAAAGTGTAAAAGTTTCTTGCTGCCTGATGAAAAAATATGGATTTATTAAAGGTTCTAGAAGGTGCGCTCGGTTAGGGTTATAGGTTGGTTGTAGCTTTGCTCAGTAAATGTAAACTCTAATTCTGAATAGTTTTGATAGTTAAGACTACGCTGGAAAACAGTATTTACATTTATTGAGTGTATAATTTCCAATCAACTCGTCGGTGTCATACCAGTAAAGCGAGATTTCTGTACCGTCTGGAAAAAAGTGAATCGGGATATCATCATCTAAATTATAAATACCCCAGAACTCTTCTAAATTTGCTGATGCAAGCCCGTGAGAACCACGGAAATTATTTAGACCAACGAGATGTAATTCCCCACTTTCTGGATTAAGAATGTAGTTGTAGCCATGATTTACAAAGTCTTGATATTGCTGTATATTTCTTGATAATCTAGTTCTTGCAATTCTACGTCTTATGATGTTTGCAACTCTTGGATTTGACATATTAAGTATTACTTGCTGTTACAACAAAATTTCTAGTCCTTAACTATAAAAATTCTCTAAATTTAAAAAAACAGTAATAACACGTAAAAATACTATTGAAACCAAAATAAGCTGCGATCGCGCAAATTGTACAGCATTAGTCACTAGCTACTAAGGTGCGTTAGGTGCAGCATTAGTTACCACCTACTCAATCGCGTTAACGCACTCTATTTACTGTTGGTTCTGGAAGTGGATCACAGACAGCTTCGTAAGCAATAATTAGAGACTCTAAGGCTTCAATTCCATTTGCCACAGCTAACTCGTAAGTATCCCCATGAGTCCGCCAGCATTGTTCTGGAAAATCAGGGAATCCTACTAAAAAGCAATTATCTTCATCAGACCATTGAATAAGCATTTGGTATTTAAGTTTACTCATCTTGTTTCTTTTCCTCTACTTCCTCATCTGAATATTTTGAACTTAGAGGTTAAAAAACTACCAAGTTGGGTCGCTAAACAAATTAATCGTCAATTCCTCGCGTGGTGGTACTCCGGTGATACAAGCGCGAACGATCTCTCCATCCTCTAATTCGACGGTGCAAGCGTGACAAGACCCCATGAGACAACCGGTGGGAATAAAAACCCCAGCCCGGTCTGCTACATCTAAGAGGGCTTCTCCCACTTCGGCATCTACTGTGACATCATCTGGTAAAAAACGGACACGAACAATCATCAATGTTACGCATTTAATAGAGTTATCATTTGTCAGTTGTCCTTTGCAAATGACTAATGACATTTCAACGCATTTTAGCTTAAGACAAAAACAAACTTAAGTCTAAATGGCTTTCAACTTCAATGGCTAAAGAGTCCAAAATCTGCTCTCGCTGTTCCCGATAGTTAGCAACACCTGTGGGCAAAGATTTTAAACCCCGCTGTTGACGGAGGCGATTTAACCAAGCGCGTCGCCAAGGCCCATTGTCAAAAAGCCCGTGGAGGTAACTTCCCCACACCGATTGACAACTATCCACTAACCCTAAATTAATATCGTCAAATAGGGCATGGTAGGATTGGGGGTCTATGCCTTGCTGTTCGATACGCGATCGCCCTTGGTGGATTTCAAAGCCATTAACTGGTAAGCCTTGTTGGGGATAATTTGAGCTAACTTGGCGCTGGCGAGCAATTTTTTGCCCTGTAATGACAGTTCTGATTGGTAAAAGATTTAACCCTTGAAATCTGCCAGCTTGTCCCTCTATCCCTTCTGGGTCAGCGATGATTTGACCGAGCATTTGATAGCCACCGCAGATACCTAAAACCGTTCCCCCAGAAGCAGCGTAGTTTTGGATAGCTTCTGCCATACCGCTTTTTTGCAGCAGTAGCAAATCAGCAATTGTGGTTTTTGTACCTGGGATAATCACGGCATCAGGATGTCCTAAATCTTGCTTAGGACTTAAGTACTTGATTGAAACTGTACTTTCTGATTCCAGTGGGTCAAAGTCGGTGAAATTGGCAATTCTTGGTAAGCGGATGACGGCAATGTTGAGGTCAGTTTGGGCTTTATTTGTGGACGATTGACGTTCTAGCAGGTCAAGAGAATCCTCTGCTGGAAACATTTCTTGCAAGTAGGGTATAACACCAATAACGGGGATACCTGTGCGTTCTTCTAACCATTTTATCCCCGGATCTAAGAGCGATCGCTGCCCTCGAAACTTATTAATTACTATACCTTTAATTAAGGCGCGTTCATCTGGTTCCAATAACTCTAGGGTTCCAACGACATGGGCAAAAGCACCACCCCGGTCAATATCAACTACTAACATGGTTGGTGCATTTAAATGTTTTGCTACCCGCATATTAGTTAAGTCGCGGTGCTTGAGGTTAATTTCTGCTGGACTACCAGCACCTTCACAAACCAGCATGTCAAATTCTGTTCCTAAATGCTGTAGCGATTCTTCAATTGTCCGCCACCCCAGTTCAAAATATTGCTCGTAGTAATCTGAGGCACTGACTTTACCTACAGACCTACCTTTGATAATTACTTGGGAAGTCATATCCCCTTGCGGTTTAAGTAAAATTGGGTTCATTTCTACCCAAGGCACCACTCCCGCAGCCCAAGCTTGCACTGCTTGGGCATAGCCAATTTCTCCACCACTGGCTGTGACATAAGCATTTAAAGCCATATTTTGGCCTTTAAAGGGAGCCACTCGCCAACCACGCCGCGACAGAATGCGACAAATCGCTGTAGTTAAAAGTGATTTCCCTGCATGGGATGTTGTCCCCACTACCATAATTGATTTCATAGTTGCTATCACTTAGTTTTTCAAGATACAGAGTTAATTTTTAGGAGCGAACAACAAGGGAGCAGCACTTCGGCTACGCTCAGTTACCGGGGAGATGAGTAAGCAGGGGAGCAGAGGATTAAGTAGTAGCAAGTCTTTCCCCTCTGCCCCTCCGCTCCTCTGCACCTCTGCCTCTTGTACCCAATGCCCACTATAACCATCACAACTTGCAGTTAGATGGTTATGGTAAAGACTTCATGAATAGATATGATGTTTCCGTGTATATTGTTCCCTTTGATTCCTTAATCCTAACTCTTGGATTTTTTATTCTAAAAAGGTATCCGTAACCAACGAATCACTGCATCATACAAACGATCGCGCCATGAAGGAGTACGCCAATTTTTCCCCTGGTATTGTTCTACTAACTGGCGTCCCAAGGGAGTGAGACGAAAACTATCTGTAATTCCCTGACCATCGACTTCTCGGCGCAATACACCTACTTGAATCAACCAGCCCAAAGCGTCATCACAAGCTAATTCTGATAAAGGGCGTTTAGTATAGCCCTGCTTGAGTCCATTTTCCAGAGCGATCGCAGTTACTGATACACTCTGGTGGCCCATCACTTCAAATAAAGATACATTAAAAGGCGAACACACTAGCGATCGCTCGGCTCTTTCTACTGTGCTTTGAGGATAGACAAAAATATTTGGGTTTTGGGAATCAACAGCAGCCATTGTGTATTGCTATAAATTTTTCTTCTAACAAAGATTAATTTAAGAATATATTTTTTCTTGTACCAAATACCCCATTAAACCAAAATTAGTTACCTAAAGTGTATTTATCCTATTTTTTAGTAATTATATTTAAACATTATAAATTAATGTAAAATTTCAAGTGCATCAACAATCTGAAACAGGAAAGGTTAATTATGCCTCTAGCAGTTGGTACGGATGCACCTGCATTTACCGCCAAAGATACAAACGGCAACACAGTCTCGCTATCTGATTTTGCCGGAAAGACGGTTGTTTTGTATTTTTACCCCAAAGATGACACGCCAGGCTGCACCAAACAAGCCTGTAGTTTTCGGGATGCCCAGTCTCAATATCAAGGTAAAGATATTGTCATCTTGGGAGTGAGTGCAGATGATGAAATCTCCCATCAAGCATTCACCCAAAAATATAATTTGAATTTTCCTCTACTGGCTGACAGCGACAAATCCCTAATCAAAGCTTTTGATGTGGATGGCGGCGGTTATGCCAAGCGCGTCACCTACGTAATTGACCCTAGCGGCAAAATTACCCATGTTGACAGTGCTGTAAATACCACCACCCATGCTAGCGATGTTTTAGCTGCACTTGGGCTGATCTGATAATTCAGGATTTTTTAAATGGTCTTAGCCCCAAGCCGCTATGGCTTGGGGTTCTTTGTTTGATTCAGTTACCTGATGGTGGTGTCACCAATGGCGGCGTAACTGATGGTTGTGTAACCGTTGGCAAACTGAGGGTAGGTTGCTGTTGTTGACCTTGAATTAGTTTTTGTTGCCTTGCTTTAAAGGCTGCTGCTGCTGAGTTTAGTTCTTCGTTCTGTTGGTTAGAATCCCAGTTGAGAGTCCCGAAGTTTGCCCGATGAATCAGATCGAACATATTGAAATTGTCTGAGTTAGAACGGGCGAAAGGATCGGTATTTTGGTCTGTTGTACTATTGCTGGGGAAAGCATCTGTTGGGCTGCTGACTTGAGCGGAACTTGGTTGAGCCATGAGCAAGGAAGCAAAGCTAATTCCTGCTGCCGTAGCTAGAAAGAGTCTAGTAATTTGTAAAAATGATTTTTTCATGGGGTTTTGACCATACCTAAAATTTATCTATTTTATCTCTTTAAGCCAGAGTTCGCCGCAATTGGGGTTGAATACTCAGCAAGGCGACTAGGGCAAAGCCAAACAACACCAGTAACGCTCCCCCAAAGGTAACATCGCCCCAAGGAGCCTGCATCACTACACTACTTAGTTCCCAATTATTGTGGAAATAGAGATAGCGAATTGGTTCGATCGCATAGCTGAGAGGATTTAAGGTAGCTACAACCTGCAACCACTGAGGCATGAAGGATAGAGGTGCTAAAGCTGTACTCGCAAATAATAATGGTAGGTTAGTGACAAAAATTACTGCAATCAATTCAATGTGTCCGGGTAGAGCAAAAGCTAAACCGAGGGAAATAGCTGTTACACCCAAAGCTAAGAGTAGAACAATTAGAGCGATCGCACTTAAACCAGCTATATTGGGTAGTCCCGCGCCTAAAAATGCGGCTGCTGCAACAATTACGGCAGCTTGCAACAAACTTTGGCTGATGATAAAAATGGCTGAAGCAAAAACAATAGAAAACCGCGATGCCAACGGTGCTACCAGCAAACGATTCAAAAAGCCGAACTCGCGGTCAAACATTACAGGTAAACCAGCATTCAGCGCTCCAGCAAAGGCTGTAAACACAATGATACCAGCAGCTAAAAATTGACCGTAATTTGTTGTATTGCCAAATATACCCTTGGGAGCATTTTGGAACAAAGCACCAAATAGCACTAACCACATTACTGGCTGAATAATTCCAGCCACCAAAGATGAGGGACGGCGTTGCAATTGAATAAACAAGCGACGAGTTAAAGCCAACGTCTCTTGTACCAATTCACCGAAAAAGTTAGGTGCAGTATTAACATCTGCTTGCGGCGATGCTTGCGGCTGCCAATTGATATCAGACTTAGGAGTAACACTCATAGCAATTTTGGATTTTGGATTTTGAATTTTAGATTGGGCACAAGAGGCAGAGGTACGGAGGGGAAAGACTTACTGCTACTTCTCCCCTGCTCCCCTGCTCCCCTGCTCCCTAGCTATCTCATATTCTGCTTCTTCTCAGCTTTGGGATCGCGGGTGGCGACGGCTGCAAGTTCTGCATCCAATAAGGTGCGTCCTGTGGCAGCGAGATAAACGTCATCGAGGCTGGGGCGAGATTGGGCAATGCCAAATATGGGCAACCCAGCGGTATTCAGTGCTTGCTGTATGTTAATCAGAACATCATTCTGAGGTGTCACTACCAAATTGAGTGAATTACCTTGAGCGCTGTTGATGATGACTTCTTGGACAAATGGTAAAGGTTTCAGGAGGTTTTTAGCTTTTTCAGCTTCCTCAACGGGGGAAAACTCGCGGATTCGCAAGGTGATGCGATCGCCCCCTACTTGATCTTTCAATTGCGAAGGTGTACCACTGGCAATTACAACGCCGCGATCTATAATTGCCACGCGATCGGCTAAAGCGTCAATTTCTTCTAAGTAATGGCTGGTAATTACTACCGTCGTCCCAGAGGCGCGTAATTTTCTCAAGAAATCCCAAACCACAAACCGGGTTTCTATGTCAAGCCCTACAGTTGGCTCGTCCAACACCAAAACATCCGGTGCATGGAGCAATCCAGCAGCCAAGTCTAAGCGCTTGCGTAAACCGCCTGAGTAGGTTCCTGTCTTTTTGTTGGCGTATTCTTGCAAACCGAGTAAGTCTAATACCGTCTCAATCCGCTGTTTAGCTACTGCGCCAGGGAGGTGATAAAGTGCTGCTTGCAATTGCAGCAGTTCTTTTCCAGTCAACACCTTATCTATAGCGACTTCCTGAGCTACGTAGCCTAGTCGTTGTCTTGCCACTTTCGGATTATCTAACACAGAGATGCCAGATACTTCGATTTTGCCACCATCCGGTGTGGTCAGCGTACACAAAGCACGCAAGGTTGTAGTTTTCCCAGCACCGTTGGGGCCAAGTAAACCAAAAATTTCTCCTGGTTCTACCTGAAAGGAAACATCCTGGACGGCAACCACTGTACCGTAACGTTTTTGCAGATTTTGAATTAAAACGGCGGGAGCCATGACAGCCGATCCCCAACTATACAAATCTCAATAAAGTCTATCTTTATTGTAGAAGGTAGAGAGCAAGGAAATAGCGCATGAGCGAAAATCTGTAAACAAATTCGCGTCATGCGCTATGCTGCCAAAAATTTTTAATTATTCTAAACAAGTTGCTCGATTGCGTTTGTAGCGAAACAAACCAAATACTACAGCGACTAATCCTAAACCTGGCAGATTTGCAGGTTCTGGAACCTGAACACGAGTGGGAGGCTTAGGCGGATTGTAGTACCTCGTTGGGACATCTGGCAGATCGCCATTAAACAGATAGTTGTGAGACTCACCATTTCCTGTCAAAGAAGCTACCACTACATTGCCGTTAACTTGACCGTTATTGAAATTGAAATTAGCCAAAGGCGCAAGAATAGTACCTTGGATGCCAATTCCACTAGCAGTTAAGTTTGTCGCTTCATAGAAGTTGTAGATTACTTTTTGTTTATCTGCGCCAATGATATTAAACCCAAAGTTTTGTAGTGACACATCCTTCCCGCTGATATTGACAACGATAGTTGAATTTGCGTCCCCCTTTATTTCAAAATAGTTGGTCTTGGAGACAGATGAGCCTGCAAGATTAAAAACATTGAAAGCAGTACCACTGCCACTAAGGTTAATAGCACCCCACGGTTGAACTGTTGTATTACCAGTAGGAGTTAAGGTTGCCAAATATTCAGATAGTCCTCGAAGTTGTTTCCCTGCTTCATTGAAGTCGATGGGATTACTCTGGCTGAGAGTTCCTTGGGGAAATCCCACATTGCTGGATACATTGGCACTGCCTCCATAGACAGCATTACCGTGGTAGATTTGACCGTTGCTCAGAGTTAAATTCTGTCCAGCGACTACTACGTTGCCGCTATTGCCAGAAAGTCTGCTTCCAAGTCCGCCGACGAAATTTATGTTACCGCCAGCAGCAACTTTTCCTTCGATGTCTGTATATTTTTGAGAGATATCTCCCAAAACAAATACATTGTAATCAGAGGCAGCGCCTAACTCAATTGCATTCGCTCTTGCGGAGAAACCCAGCGCTAGAGTTACTACAATCGGAACTGTTACTAACCCCCAAATATAATAGGTTTTTGATTTCATCTTCTAGTTTAGGAATCATCAAGACGATCCTATGGGTATAAATCAAAGATTGCACTAGTCTACTAGCTATTTTTATTGAAGTTTCACATTGGTATAAATACTGTATATTTTTCCCTAACTCATTTGAACAACCGCACATTTACTATTGACTTCATCAATTAAAATTTTATGAAAAACAATTTAGTAGTTCTAACGTTTTTCATAACTTCAAAGTTTTGAGGCTAATATCATTGCAACCGCTAATAAATCCCCCTAGCACCTGGATTTTTTGTAGGTATTCAAGGACAGATTTGGTGATGACTTCTCCCGGCATTAATACAGGAATTCCAGGGGGATAGAGACCTTTATTGTAGAGGGTGGAGAACAAAGTTGATCTGGAATTCAAGTTGCTTTATCAAGAAACTAAACAATAGGTACAGCTAGAGCAGAGGAGCAAAAAAAATCTTTCTCCTTTGTCTTTTTGCTTTTTATTGACAGGATTGGTAATTGAGCAGAACCTAAAAATTACCTATTCATAAATTCCATTTAACACCATACACCGATTTATTGACTAGGACGAATATATCCTTCTGCTTCCAATTTTTTTAAGGCTCTTTGGGCTGCTGCTATTCCATATTTTTTCCCAACTTCATAAGATTCCTGATAAAGTTGGGGAAGAACGGTAATTGTTTTTTGTCCTAAAGGTGTCTGATAAAATCTAATAAGTTGTTTGATTTCTTCATTAGTAAAGTATTTATTATAAATAGGAACAATCTCATTTACAATCTCATCTGATTTGAATTCAGCAGCAAAATTATCCCAAACCTTTTGAGGTACTTGAGGGTAATCGGACTTTAAATCATTTAATAATTGAGTGATGATCTGTCGAGAAATATCTTTCACACCAGTTATTTCAAACAATTTCTTGATATTATTAGTTTTTTCTATTTCTTGAACATTACTACTTGGTGCAATAGTATTAGTTGGACTTTGAGCAAAAGTAGCTTTATTGAAAGTCGTCACTAAGGAAAGTACAACTGCTGCTACGAACAAAAAATTTATCTTCATTGATTTAAATTTATTTTTAAGAGAGGATTATTTAGGTAATTTTTACAAATGAGGAAACATTCTGAGTAATGGTCTAAAATTATTATCCTTAAATTTACCATATAAGTCATTCTTTTACTACCTTTAGGGTGCGTAAACTACTATCAGCACAACCACCGATCAATCCTCCCATTGCCTGGATTTGTTGCAGATAGTCAAGGACGGGTTTGGTGATGACTTCTCCCGGCATTAACACAGGAATTCCTGGGGGATAGGGACAGACGATTTCGGCACAGATGCGTTTATTGGTCTTTGTCAAAGATAGTATTTCACTAATAGCAAAAAAGGCTTCACGGGGAGAACAACATAAAGCATGACACTGTGTAGTGAAAAGCTGCTGCCAAACCTGGTTTTTAACAGTCAAGTTGCTTCGTCGATATTCTTTGGCAAGGGAGGTGAAACCTTGCACTAATTGTTCAATATCGGCTGGAGTGTTACCCAAACTAATGATAAAGGTGAGATGTTGTAGTGAAGCAAATTCAGCAGTAACGGCAAATTTTTCATCCAAAATTTCATCTGCTTCAAATCCGGTTAAACCTAAACCAGAAACAGTCACAGTTAGTCGCGTTTTGTCTAAAGCTACAAAACCGGGAGATCCAGTCAAATGAGGTATTTCTAAAACTGATAATCCAGGAATTTGACTGATTCTGGTTCTAGCTTCTTCAGCAAGTTGCAAAGTGCGAGACATCAGCATTTTTCCGTGGAGTGCCATTTGCTGACGCGCTGCATCTAAAGAAGCTAAAAGTAAATAACTAGGACTGGTAGATTGTACGAGTTGCAAAGCTTTACTGATGCGATCGCAATCTATCCTGTCACCTTGAACGTGCAGCATCGATGCCTGTGTCATTGCACCAAGTACTTTGTGGATGGATTGTACAGTTAAATCTGCACCTGCGGCTAAAGCTGGAGTGGGTAATTCGGGATGAAAGGCAAAGTGTGCGCCGTGTGCTTCATCTACGAGTAGAGGGATATTATATTGATGTGTAATATTGGCGATCGCACTCAAATCTCCACAAACACCGTAATATGTTGGGTAAACTGTCAACACTGCTTTCGCATCGGGATGTTGTTGGAGTGCAGATTCTACAGCATTGGGCGTGATGCTGTGGGCAATATCTAAAACTGGATCGTATTCAGGATGGATAAAAATTGGTATTGCACCAGAGAGAATTAAACCTGCGATCGCAGAAGAATGCACATTGCGAGGCAGAATAATTTTATCGCCTGTGCCACAGGTAGCGAGAATTGCCGCCTCAATCCCACAGGTAGAGCCATTGACAAGGAACCATGTTTGCGAAGCACCAAACGCCTCAGCCGCTAGTTGTTGTGCTTCTTGAATAACGCCTTGGGGTGCAAAGAGATTATCTAAATCTGCTAATTCCGTTAAATCAGCGCGAAAGACGGCTTTACCAAGTAAGTCAGCCAAAGGTTGAGAAATTCCCTCACCTAGTTTATGTCCTGGAGTGTAAAAAGGCGCATGAGGTCTTGCTGCATTGGCTTTTAAGGCATCTAATAAAGGTGCTTGATTTTGATTGAGCATTTTTGAAAAAACGAACCCTCAATGATAAAATTTAAAGTCATTTATAGGCAATGAAAAAAGTTTAACTTTAGACTTGTGTTCTGGACAAAAGTACTTGTATTTTGGACAAAAGTACTTGTATTCTGGACGAAAGTACTTGTGTTCTGGACGAAAGTACTTGTGTGTAAACCGTAGGTTCTTCGAGAGGGGACTATGATGTACCTTATGTGATTAGGAAAGGCTATATAACTTTGTATACGTAGCAGATTATTAGCGTTTACCCTTTAGAAAAAAAGTTTTTGGTTTACTGTTCAGGATTGAGAAAAATTGGTATTGCACGCAGAGGCGCAAAGGACACAGAGAAAGAAGAGACTCGTTACGCAGAATGCTATGCTTGCGTTAAAATCCGTAAGTCCTGTGTAGCTGACTAGATGAGACCTTATCATCAAATTCCGATTTTTGAGTGTGGTGAACCGATAATAGCGATTCCTTTAGAATTGTTTGCGGTGGAATCTCCCCATCCTTATGAAAAATTAGGTGCGCCCTATGGTAGACACTCCCCCTATTATCTCCGTCAAAGCGTCATTGAAAATTTGCTCCAAGCGCAAAATTATCTTCAACTGTTGCATCGCAACTGGCGTATCCAAATCTTTGATGCTTATCGCCCGATCGCAGTCCAGCAGTTTATGGTAGATTACAGCTTCGCCCAAGCAGTGCAGCATAGGGGATTAACTGACATGGAATTATCCCCAAACCAACGCCAAGAGATTTGGGAAGCAGTTTATGCAATTTGGGCTGCACCAAGTTTGGATGAAAAAACTCCGCCTCCTCATAGTACTGGTGGGGCGGTGGATGTGACGCTGGTAGATGATGCAGGGCAAATAGTGAATATGGGTTCGCCAATTGATGAAATGTCAGAGCGATCGCATCCCGATTATTATGCCAATAGCGATCGCTCAGAAACGCAAAAGTATCATGCTTATCGTCAACTATTGCGAGATGTAATGTTAAAAGCAGGCTTTCAACGCAATCCTAGAGAATGGTGGCATTTTTCTGTTGGCGATCAAATGTGGGCTTGGCTGAATAATCAATCTAATCCAGCCAAGCCTGTCACAGCACGTTATGGGCGTCTTCCATAGATGCGTTATGCATCTTGAGGATTCAGTTCTTTTAACTCGTCGGTAGTGTAAGTACCAATAGGAGTCCAAACTAGATAGGGAAGGAGTAACAGCGCCGCCGTTAGAGAATTCGGCAAAACGCAGATTGCCAAAACAACACCTGAAATCAAACCGATTAGCCCAAGAACTTCCCCAACTTTGAGGCTGCGAAACCTCAACATTGTAGGTATATAGGCAACGGTGATAATTTCCACCAAAAGGTACAAAGCCATTAATAGCCAAGTAATTAGGCTTCCGGGATTTTTTTCCCAGACAATATAAGCTGAAGCTGCACCGCAAATAAAAATTACAGTCCAGATAATTGGAATCAACGGCTCAAAAACTAGCCAACGAGGGCGACTTAAGTTTGCAAACCATTTAACATCACGTGGCGTGATGAAGAAACTTCCAAGGGCGACGAAAAAAGTTACAGCCCCAATTATTATCCAAGATGGAATCATAATGCACTCAAGTTTTGTGTATTTTGTCAAGTCATACACTGCAAGTTTGACAATTTAGGCTAGATGTTTAATCATTCCCTGGTGCGATTCTTAGGCATCTTGAGGATTGAGACGGATCATCTGCCAAGTGGTATAAGTACCAATGGGACTCCAGAGCAAATAAGGAACTAATAGCAATGCTGCCCAACCAGAAATACTTAAAACTGCAAGTATCAATAAAGCACAAATTATCAAACCTGTGCCACCGAGAATTGTGCCCACTTTCAGACTGCGAAGCTTAAACATTACAGGCGTATAGGCAATCGTAACTATTTCTAATAGCAGATATAAACCCATGATTAACCAGGTAGAGGTGCTTCTTGGGTCTTTTTCCCAGACAATATAAGCTGACCAAGCACCGCAAATAAATATTACAGTCCAAATAACGGGAATTGCGCCCTCAAAAGTTAGCCATCTCGGTCGTTGTAAACGCTTGAACCATTGGCGATCGCTAGGCGTAATCACGTTCGCGGCTAAAGCAACCAAGAAAGCCACGCCCCCAATCACCATCCAAGATTTAATCATGCCCGTTAGTCCTTTACAAGCGCTATCTATCGCTTAATATCACTCTTTATAGTGTGATTTTGTCAATTTAATTGCTAATTACTCATCATCCCTGAGTTTGAACCCTTCACATCGTTTGGCAGGATTTTAAATTATGGGCATTGGGAATAGCACAAAAAGTAGAAAGGACATGATTCGTGTGACTTTTTTAGTGACACGCAATTTGAATGCTATTTTTCCAGATGCGATCGCCAAAGCGCGTCCTGGTTGGGATAATGTAGCAATGTTGGATGTGCAGCAAATGCACGTTGGAGATAGCTTACAGCGCTGCATTTGGTTCTTAATCCACGCTTATCTGCCAGCCTCCGCCTCAATTAATTATATCTACAGGACTTACGCAACTGGCACATTGAGATCGCTAATAAACAGCACTTTAGTACTATAAAGCTGCACATGAAATGAACAGTCTTGACAGTCCTGCAAGCAAGCTAATAAGTTGCTGTACCGGAACGTACCAATATGGTCGGCTGAGTCCCAGAGGTTATCTATGTCCAGTTTTTCATATGCGACCGTCACGTTGATGGCTGTCTTCAAGTGTACTGCGATCGCCTCGACCACTACCCTCAACCATTACGATTAAGAACGTGAGTATAAATCGTAGTTAATTTTTCCGTATAATAACTACTTAGACTTCTAAGTTATTGATTAGGACGTAGTTTTAAAGTGGTCTGTGGGGTGATAATGCCGGAAGAAACAATTCTGATTGTAACGGATGATGTAGAAGAATCCAGCATTGACGGACAAAGAGGTTGGGGAAGTGTTCAGCAACGCTTGAGTAAGGTAGCAGAGATTCCTGTATCTGTGCTGGAGCAGAATATGAACAGCCTCTTGCGGATAGTGGGGCGATTATTCCAACAAGTTGATCAACAGGTGGGATCACAATCCGATCTTTGCTTGGATGAAGTCACGCTACAAGTAGAAATCAGCGCCAAAGGAGAGGTTAAGCTATTTGCAGGAGGCGAAGCTGCTGGAAAGGGTGTGATTACGCTAAAATTTAAGCGACCGAGCTAGAAGTAGATGGTGAAGAACTGGGCAATTGTCATTGGTATCAACTACTACGAACACTTGCCACTTAAGAAGCATCTAAAGTGTGCAGTACAAGATGCAGAAGCAATGAAAGCGTTCCTGTGTAACAGTGCTGGATTTCCATCTGAAAACATCCTATTTTGTTCTGATCACTCGCAACCTATCAGCAATATCCCCACCCGTCCTTCTCGTACAAACCTACGTCGGATTCTGTTTGAGAAGAGTCTACAGGCTTTTGAAGCTGATAACTTTTGGTTTTTTTTTGCTGGACATGGAATTAGCAAAAACTGGCAAGATTACTTGCTTCCCTGTGACGGCGATGCCAATGATCCCGAAACCGCTATCTCAATTCGAGATGTTGTTGATTGCCTACGTCGTTGCAAAGCAAAAAACATTGTCCTAGTTTTAGATATGTGCCGCGAAGGCGAACTTCAACCAAGTGGTAGTCGCGGAGTTAGTGAAGTGGGCGAAGAAACGATTAAAATCACTCACCAGCAAGGTATCATCACTATTTTTTCCTGCCAACTTGGTAAAGAATCATATGAAATTGCTGAACTCAGACAGGGAGCCTTCACTCACGTTCTTCTCAACGGCTTGCAGCAGAATATGATTTTGCGGCAACTGGAGCAATATCTTAGACGAGAAGTTCCGGCTCTCAACCACAAATACGACAAACCCGTTCAAGAACCGCTGGTCATCCCTGAACCAGGATTGAAATATGACTTGCCTCTGTTTCCAGAACTTGTGAAGACAAAGGGTAATAATAATGACTTAAGGTCTCAGCAGACTGGCACAATCGATGTAGAGAGTCGAGGGCAATTGCAAACTCCTTCACAACGCGACAGAATACAGCAACAAATCCAAGTGTTAGAGGCAATTATCGAGGACGCAAAATCTAACCCAAGCTTTGCAAATGTACGTGAACGTTTTTTGCAGTTAAGGAAAGAGACAACTGACTTTCTCTCAGAAGAAGTCGGCAAAAAAGAAGCCCTAACCTTAGTTATGATATGTCCACGTGGAGACTTTAAAGCTGATAAGGCTCGCCTACTCAATGAGGCGACACAGATTCGCAATTACTTACTCACATTATCCCAGAAACTCAATTGAGAGGAAACTCAGGATGGCATCAAAGAATTTTTCTAGCAAAGAAGTTGATATAGATGTGTTGATTACTGAGTTACGTGATTTTTTTGAAACAAAAAACTACAAAATAGACTATAAACAGGGAACATCAGGAGCGATCATTTTAGATACGAATAAGGCTGGCAAGCCTTATGACTTCCTTGGTCTTTCGCTCAGAGTAACAGTCAGGTTAAACTCTGGATCTGAAGTAACCCGTATTTGGATAGGGAATCAGAAGTGGGTTGACAAAGTTATTGTAGGGTTTAGTGGTTTGATAATTTTTGTTTGCCAGGGAACTATCTACTTGCGTTGCTATAATTTTGGTTTGCTTGAGGTTGGCTTTCTACTTCTGAAATTGTTTTCTATTTTACTAATACTGCTTCCTGCGCTAGGTGCGTATTTGCAGTACAAAGTTACACAGGATGTATGGAATATGATTGAAGATCATGTGGCACTTCGATCCACAGTAAATCCTTGATAACCTTATCTACTAAACTCAGAACGATTATACAAGAGAATAACAATTCAAAAATCAAAAATCAAAAATAATATTAGCGATCGCACTCTACAAAGGATCAATAGCATATATCGTGAGATTTCTGAGACAACCAGAGCTAGGATAAGAAGGTAGTCTGTCGCAGACAAGCTAACTATATGACATCCACATCGCGTGTTGTTCATAGAGACCCCGATATATTGGGAGGAACCCCTGTTTTTATTGGTACTCGTGTGCCGATAAAAACCTTGCTCGATTACCTAGAAGCGGGTGACTCACTGGATGAGTTTTTAGATCACTTTCCCAGTGTCAGACGTGAGCAAGCGATCGCTTTATGCAATAATTCTATTCTTTTTGATGATGAAATCTAATTCCTAAAAAGATGTCGTAAACAAACTCAAAAAAGTCCTTTTTCTGCAACAATCCTGAAGTTTGATAACATCCTTTTTCATCTAACAGGGGCTTCATCACATAATATGCAGGTTGGTAATTATACCAAGGAATAGAAGGCCACAAATGATGAATTAAGTGGTAATTCTGTCCCATAATCAAGATATTGAGAATCGGGTTAGGATAAACGCGAGCATTTTTCCAGCGATCGCGCTCCGCAAAAGGACGATGGGGTAAATAGTCGAAAAATAATCCGAGTGCTATCCCGACTACAAAAGCCGGTATAAACCAAAAATTCAGAATGTAACCCAAAAAGTGGTACTGCACTGAGATATAAACAATTACACCGACAATTAAGCGGCTAATAAACCATTCCAATAGCTCATATTTACGCCACAGTTGCCGTTGAAAGAAAAACACCTCATGGTACAAAAACCGCACTGCAATCAGCCACAGCGGCCCACCCGTAGAGACATAATGATCTGGGTCGTCTTTAGGATGATTGACATGACCATGATGCTGTAAATGCACCCGCGTAAATACTGGAAAAGCAAAAGCTAGCATCAACGCACTGCCATGCCCTAACATCGCATTGATCGTTCGGTTGCGATGGGCAGATTGGTGACAAGCATCATGAATTACGGTTCCAGCACAATGCAAGGCAACAGTATTGACGCAAAAGCATAGCCAGTGCGGCCATTCCCAAAGCCAGTAACCAAAGTTGGATAACACCAGCATGGATACAGCTACAGAAAACAACAGCAGCGTCGGATTGAAATCACCAGGAGGCGCTAAAAATTCCTTGGGTGGGATTGTCAGTGGCTTTTGTGCCTCCGATGCGATCATCTCTAACATTGACTCCTTCTTGAGCAGACATTACGAATATACGATAAATATTATTGAATGATAAAGTTTTGCAAATTTTTGTATAGCAAGATTTATCCACAGCTTTGAATATCAGCAGATGAATAACGCTATGATTCCAGACGAAGCCTAGTCTTTACTGATAAGTGGGGTATGACAATCGGCAAAAAGTTTATGGAACAAACTCCTTCGTCAGGAGGATGGATACAAGATTGATGTACTATATCTAGTCTATCCCACAGCCCCCACTCTCCCATAAACCCTCATCTAACTGCTTATATCTAATTGATATAGCAGTGACTGAAAAGGAGATGCCACTTAAGTTACGATGACTTCCCAGATAGCTCCCTAACTTCAGCCCCTATGCAATTACGAGATTCTCTGCGCCGGACAAAAATTGTCGCTACTATTGGCCCCGCCACTAGCAGTCCTGAAATGCTCAAGGCGATTATTGAAGCGGGAGCCACGACGCTGCGGCTAAACTTCTCCCACGGAACTCATGCCGACCATCAGCGTAGTATTCGCTTAATTCGGCAAACCGCTTTTGAATTAAATCAGCCAGTGGCTATTCTCCAAGACTTGCAGGGCCCAAAAATTCGCTTGGGGAAGTTTGACAACGGGTCTATAGTTTTGGCAAAAGGCGATCGCTTCACCTTGACAAATCGTCCGGTAGTAGGCACGCAAGAAATTAGTTGCGTCACCTACGATTATTTAGCCGAAGAAGTCCCGGTTGGGGCAAAAATCCTCCTCGATGATGGACGAGTAGAAATGGTAGTCGAGGAGATTAACCGAGACAAAGGCGATTTGCATTGTCGGATCACCGTGCCTGGAAAACTTTCTAACAACAAAGGCGTAAACTTTCCCGGCGTTTATTTGTCAATTAAGGCAATGACCGACAAAGACCGAGAGGATCTGATGTTTGGTCTAGATCAGGGTGTAGATTGGGTGGCACTTTCCTTTGTCCGCAATCCCCAGGACATGATCGAAATTAAAGAACTAATTTCTAGTACAGGCAAGCAAGTGCCAGTGGTTGCCAAAATTGAAAAGCACGAAGCCATTGAACAAATGGAGGCGATTCTGGCTTTGTGTGATGGTGTGATGGTTGCCAGAGGTGACTTAGGGGTGGAATTGCCAGCAGAAGATGTTCCGGTACTGCAAAAGCGGCTAATTGCGACAGCAAATCGCTTGGGAATTCCCATCATCACTGCTACTCAAATGTTAGACAGTATGGTGAGCAATCCCCGTCCGACTCGCGCTGAAGTATCGGATGTGGCAAACGCGATTTTAGACGGCACGGATGCGGTGATGCTCTCCAATGAAACCGCGGTGGGTAGCTTCCCTGTAGAAGCAGTGGCGACAATGGCACGAATTGCCGAACGTATGGAGCAGGAAGAAGCCCAACACTTAAATTTACGTTCTTCGAGAGATGCTCGACGCTCCATTCCCAATGCGATTAGTCAAGCTGTCGGTCAAATTGCCGAACAACTAGGTGCAGCGGCAATCATGACCCTAACGCAAACCGGGGCAACAGCTCGCAATGTCTCTAAATTCCGTCCTCACACACCAATTTTGGCAGTGACACCCCATGTAAATGTGGCGCGGCAGCTACAGATGGTGTGGGGAGTCAAACCGTTGTTGGTGCTAGGATTACCTTCCACTGGTCAGACATTTCAAGCTGCGATTAACGTAGCTCAGGAACTTCAGTTACTGTCCCAGGGAGATTTAGTAGTGATGACGGCTGGTACACTCCAAGGGATTTCTGGCTCTACAGATTTGATTAAGGTAGAGGTGGTGACGGCTGTACTAGGTCACGGAATTGGACTGGGGCAAGGTTCAGTGAGTGGTCGCGCACGGGTAGCCAATACTGGCATGGATGTGAGTAACTTTAATCCCGGAGACATATTGGTTGCACCCCGCACTAGTGCCGATTTTGTCGAGGCAATTCGGAAGGCTGCCGGGATTATTACCGAAGATGAAAGTCTCACAAGTCACGCGGCAGTAATTGGGTTGCGTCTTGGTGTACCAGTGATTGTCGGCGTGAAGCAGGCAACGCAGGCGATTCGAGATGGAGCGATTATAACGCTGGATCTGCAACGGGGTTTGATTTACTCTGGGGCGGTGAGAACGGCTTAGAAGCAGGGGAGCAGGGGAGCAGGGGAGCAGGGGAGCAGGGGAGCAAGGGGGAGAAGAATTAATAACCAATACCCATGCCCAATGCCCAATGCCCAATGCCCAATGCCCAATGCCCAATGCCCCATGCCCCATGCCCCATGCCCAATCCCTTTATTAAACAGTTGCGATCGCAGCCCCAAGCCATCCAGCAAAGTTTTGTTGCTGCGTAGAGTTAGGATGCTCAACAGGTTTTACCTGATATCGAGTGGGATGTGGTGATACCAGGGTGATGGAATAGGTACGCAGTTCGTCTTGGTGAAAAACTGCGACTTGAATGGCATCGTTTGGTTGGTAATCTTTGAGGCGATCGCTTAAGCCACCCGCCGTTACCTTAATTCCATCAATTGCTAACAACTCATCACCTGCATCAATTCCCCCTAGTTGTGCAGGTGAACCAATCTCCACAAACTTAATTATTTCCCGTCCATTCTCTGTATTTATTCTCACGCCCAGATAAGGTTCTTCCTGCTGTTCGGCTACCAACTGCAAGCCAAAAGGTTCTAAATACTGATTGAAAGGCAAATCTTCAGTACTATCAATGTAGCGTTTAAAGAAATCAGTCAAATCGATTCCGGCAACAGATTCGATAACTTTCTGCAACTGTTCTGGGGTATAGCCAATTTCATCTTTCCCAAATTGCTGCCACATTTTCAGCATTACGTCATTGAGGGAGCGCTGATTGTGGTGAGTAGAGCGAATCAGTAAATCCAGCAACAACGATACCATTTCTCCTTTTAAATAGTAGGAAATTTGGGAATTACCGCTATTGGCATCCGGGCGATAGAGTTTTATCCAGGCATCAAAACTCGACTCGGAAACGGGTTGTACCTTGCGCCCTGGTGTCATTTCATATTTGGTAATTTCCTTACCCAAGTTATTCAAATACGACTTAACATCATAAATTCCCGCCCGCAAAGGAATTAACAAGTCGTAGTAACTAGTAGTGCCTTCACAAAACCACAATGATGGTGTGTAATTTTCTTGGTCGTAATCAAAAACCTCTAATGCTTTTGGGCGAATTCGCTTGACATTCCACAAGTGAAAGAACTCGTGTGCAACTAATTGCAGAAAGCGATCGTACTTTTCTTGAGCGCGAAACCCAAAACGCTGGTAAATTAAAGAGCAAGAATCTTTATGCTCCAAACCCCCAAAAGCTTGGCTAAATAAATGTAGCAGAAACACATATCGTTGATATGGCAAACCGCCGAACATCTGCGCTTCCACCTGAATAATTTTTTGGATATCAGCAATCAACTGCTGAACTTGGTAATTACCTTTCCCCCAGATTGCCAATTCATGAGGTTTTCCTAATACCTCAAATTTATACAATTGGTGGCTACCAATCTCAAAGGGAGTATCCACCAGAGTATCAAAATCGCCAGCCAAGAAAGTATTTGTTTCCTCACCAACGGGAGGTAAGGCAGTAGTTACCTGCCATTCCGGGTGTGGTGGTACGATGGTGACACGAATGGGTTGCTTATCCCAACCTGGTATTCTAAAAAATAGTGCCGCACCGTTGAAATAACCGTGAGTGGTATCTAAGTGATTGGTTCGTACCGATAGCTCATTCGCAAAAATGCGGTAGCGTACAGTTAATTCTGAGACACCTATTTTGTCTACCTGCCAGTGATTTTTACCGAGCTTCCGCCAAGCTAAAGGCTTATCCTCTGCAAAAGCCTCAAAATCCTGTAAATTCTTCGCGTATTCTCGGATTAGATAGGAACCTGGTGTCCAAACGGGCAATTTTAAATCGAGAATCGATGAGGAATAATCCACAAGGCGTAAAGTCACTTCAAACAGATGGGTTTCTGGTTGGGACATTGCCACCAGGTAATGAATCGTTGACCCAGTTTCCTCAATGTAGGTATTGGGACGAGTTGCTGTTGCTTCAGTCATCTTGTTTGCTGAGGTAATTGTTAATAAGCTACGCCCCACTGCGATCGCGGAGCATTTCATAGAAAAGACAGTAATTCGTAGTTAAGACCTTACAGATAAATCCGCTTACTCTCAAATAAAGATTACACTTTATTTATTTTCCATAACTAAAGTTATAGTACATAAATGCTACACGCAATTTGAGTACTTCAGCGATGTTTAATAGCTGCGATGTCTACGAAGGGCTACGCCAACGCACCAAAAAACCGCACTAGTAAGGCCAAGTCAAAAGTAAGCTGGATAGTGCAGATTCTCCGATTGGAAAACCCATTTTGAAAATATAGTTTTCAGGTACAAACTGTAGATGCTCAAATATAATACCCGTATCCTTGACTTCTCAACAGAAGTCAAAGTTCCATCTACTGAGCATTTATCGAAAATTTAAAATCCATGACCCCTTCCGAGCTAAAAGCATATTTAGACAACCTTATCCGTAAAAACTTGCAAATTAGTACGATGATTTGGGGGCCTCCTGGCATTGGCAAATCAAGCATCGTCGCACAGATAGCTCAAGAGTATGATATCGACTTTGTGGATGTCCGCCTCAGTCAACTCGCGCCCACCGACTTGCGCGGTTTACCCGTTGCCGAAGATGGTATTTCCAAATGGTATCCGCCAGAATTTCTCCCTCGTGGCGGTAAAGGCATCCTGTTTCTAGATGAACTAAATATGGCACCGCCAGCAATGCAGGGAGTCGCGCAACAGTTAATTTTAGATCGAAAAGTCGGCTCCTACGTTGTACCATCAGGTTGGTTTGTCTGGGCTGCTGGCAACCGTAAAGAAGACCGTGCAGCTGTATTTGATATGCCTGCACCTTTAGCAAATAGGTTTTTACATCTGGAGGCACAAGCTGATTTTGACAGCTTTAAAGCTTATGCCTTAGAAACAGGCATACACGAGCAAATAATAGCCTTTCTTTCCTTTCGCCCCACATTGTTGCACAAAATCGATCCCCAGCAACCCGCTTGGCCTTCACCTCGTTCTTGGGAAATGGCAAGTGCGCTACACCACGCAGAATTAGATATTACTCCGGCGGTGGGGGTGGCTACAGCGACTGAGTTTCATGCTTTTATTCAGCTTTACAAGACACTACCGAATCTGACACCTATTTTGGCAGGTAAAGGCGATCGCATTCCTTGGCCTCAAGAACCAAGTACTAAATATGCCACAGCAGTTGGTTTAACAGTGCGGGCTGCTGACGCAAACCAAGCTTACAACGCTTTTATTTGGCTTAGTCAAGTTGCAACAGCCGAATGGGTGCAGTTATTTGCTGTGGATTTATTTCGAGTCATGCGGAGTAGGGGACATCTGGGTGTTTTGGCGCAATTAGTCCAGAAAGACCCCAAATTGCAGCAGTTTATGAAAGATTTTCAACAGCTAATGGGTTTGTGAGCGAGACATAACAGATGAATAATGAAAATAGCTCCCGGATTATCAGTGCTTCTGTGCTGCGTTTGCGGATGAAGTCGCCATTTTTCGCTACCCTGGCATTGTTTGCTCGCTTCCTTCCTTCGCAGCAACTACCAACTGCTGCCACTGACGGCAAAGATATCTTTTTTAATCCAGAGTATTTGCTTTCTTTACCCCCCGCTCAACAGGATGGACTGCTACTGCACGAAGTTTTACACGCTGCACTGCTTCATGTGCCGCGCCGGGGTGTGCGTGAAGCAGAACTGTGGAATATTGCCGCAGATATTGTAGTCAATGGCATTATTAGCCAACAGGGTGTATTTGAACTGCCTCCGGGAAGACTGCGAGAACCTAAGCTGGAGCATTTGAGTGTAGAAGAAATTTATGAATTACTGTTAAAGAATACTAATGATTCCGTAAAACTACTGCATCCCGATCTAAAACACATTGTTCTAAATTAGCTGCTGTTAAATCGGCACTTACTAATTCAGCTTTTTGGAGGTCGGCTTGCACTAGTTGGACACGAGGCATATAAGCATAACAAAGATTAGCTCCTACCAAAACTGCACTTTTCAAGTTAGCTGCATCCAGCTTTGCTTCGTTGAGATTAGCCTCACTTAGATTCGCTGCACTCAAATCAGCGCCCTGCAAATCAACTCTTGCTAAATTCGCTCCTCTCAAGTCTTGTTCGCTGAGATTTGCCCAACTGAGATTAGCTCGATACCAATCAACTTCTTTGATTACTGCCTGGCGTAAATCACTACTATTGAGATGAGCGCATCTTAAGTTGGTTTGAGTCAGGTTTGCACCACGCAAGTCTGCTTCTATCAAATTGGCTTTGCTTAGATTTGTCTGGTAAAGATTTGCATTTTTGAGGTTAGCTTTTTCTAGATTAATTCCTGTTAAGTTGGCTTGACTAAGGTCAGTATTTTCGAGGTTTACCTGAGTGAAATCACGCTCTCCAAGTTGATAAGCTGCTAGTAATCCCTCAGCACCGCCAATTTCTCGGAATGATGTTAAAGTATCTTTTTTTGGAAGCATAATTATGAATATTTGAGTGTGAAGATAAAATGGCGTTGCTGATTAAGAGGGTGAATTTATTTTCACGCAGAGGCGCAGAGAGTTAGAGGAGATTTAGAAAAGGTAGAGGGTAATCCCTGGTCTAAAATCTCAAATGGATGGTATGAATTTTAAGATGAGGAGAGATTCTGCAATCTATCTTTTGCTGCTGCCCGAACTAGCTGATTGCTGTCTTGTGCTAGTTGAATGAGGATTTGTTGAGTAGCTTGGGGATTTTGAGCTACGGCTAGCCGTTCTAACCAGGAGATAGAAAGGCTTTTTTCTTGTAGTAATTCCTGTGAAATCTGGGGTTGATTTAAAGCAATAAAGCTAACTAAGGGAAACTGGGACTTAGCATAATGATTGAGCGTCACAGCAAGGCTATCAGGATGACGTGATAGAAAATCAGGATTCAGTTTCAAATAATGTGTAGCATATTCCCCACAAAGAATACGCTCTACAGCCTCTTTTAGTAAGCTGGGATTCAGCATTGCTTTTTCACGCACTTGGTCTGAGTACTTACTACCCGCTAGTTTTTCTAGAATCTCTGGTGATAGGTTAGTTTTTTGTGCGATGTGCAACAGAACGTCATAGTTCTTATCTTCGCCTAGTTGTTCCAGGATACTAATTGGTGTAGTGGGGTTTTGGGCTACTGCTTCACGAACTTTTGTTTCTGCTGATTGAGCTAGTTTTTCCAAGCAGCTTACAGGGGTGCTGAGGTTTTGCGCTACAGCTTCACACAATTTAACTTCACTAGATTCAGCAAACTGTGTTAGAAAATTAGCAGGCAAATCAAAACGTCGAGCCAGAAAAAGACAAGCCGCTTCTCCCCCATCCTGTGCTAATCGCTGCAAAATGGTTTCGAGGGGACTGGTACTTTCTTCTGCTAGGATATCTAAAATACTCTCCGCTTCAGGGTAGTTATATTTTTTGCTAGACATTTGATAAGCGATCGCTCTACTTACCCATACGTCTCTAGCTAATTGCTTAAACAGAAGGCTTATTGGTGTATTAGGATTTTTGGCAACCCCACAACGAATCGCAGAAGAGTCATCCTGAGCTAACTCTTTTAAAATGCTGACTGGTGCATTGGGATTTTCAGCAACAGATTCACGCAGTCGTTCATCAACGCTTTTGGAGAATTCTAAGAGCATTTCAGGCGGTGTATTGGGGTGTTCGCCAACAGTCCGGGGGTCTTTTTGTGCTAACTTTTCCAACACATCAGGAGGGGTTTTAGGATTCTTCCTAACCGCTTCGGCAGTATATTCTCCTTGTTGTTCTCCTATTACCCTAGCAGCAGCATTAGCAACATCCATATCTGTATCATTTGCTAGGTCTTTCACCACATTTAGGGGTGTATTGGGATGTTGAGCGACTTTAAAACGAATTCTTGGGTTTTGATCTGTACTCAAACTCTCCAGAATATCGGCAGGTGTATTAAAATTAAGAGCAAGACTAAAGCAAGCTTGCTTTTCAGTGGCAAATTTTCGTAGAGTCTCTGTTGGAGTATTGGGATTTTTGGCTACTTCGCCCCTTGTCCAATCATCAGTATGGTTAGCTAAGTGTTTAAGAACATTGGGAAACGTGGCAGGAGAATGAGCAAGTCTTCTACAGAAAAAGTCTTTGTAGCTAAAGTTTTTTACGCAATATTCAACGATAAATTCTGGGATAGGGCAAATCTGAGCTAAAACCACAAGAGAGCCTGTATCTACTTTATATTGGTGACGTGAAGACATGATGCCTTGAATCACCTTTCTGACTCTTTCCTCATATTTCTCTGTTAATTCTCCAGCCAGATTGATGTGCAGACGGGCAGATTCCACAACTTGAGGATGTCGGCTTTGAGTTAATCGATTTAACACGCCTTTGGGAGTTTGGACATTTTTAACTAAGCCCAGTTGCACTTCCAAGTCCGCCTGATCTGCTACTTGCTCCAAAATATATACTGGAACATTTTCCTGCTTGAGAATGCTTCGCAAGGTAGGTAAGGGAATTTCTGCAACTAGATTGAGATTTTCCAAAAGTAGCAATGGAAACACAGGATTATCTAGCAATTGGGACGGAAATTCTGCTCCCAGTTTCAAAAGTACATCAGATGGGGTGTTGGGGTTGCCTGCAACGGACTGACGGGTTATTTTGTCGGTAGATAATGCCAGTTCCCGCAACAGTTCAGGGTCAGTACTAGGTTCTGCTGCTAATAATTGTGCCTGGGTGACGTTTTTTGTCAGGGGTGGAGTGGTGTCATCCATTGGTCTAAATTTGTGAACTACTTACACCTCTAATAAGCAAGCCAACCGAAGCATCTTGTCGGTTGACTTACTTAATACCAAAATTTGTATCGCTGAATAAATAAAACAATTACACTTTGCCAGCCAAGTTCATCAACTGTTTGAAGTTCACAAGATAAGTGATGTTGTTGGCGCTATCAATTTTGATCCACCCTTTTTCATGCAGCTTTTCCATGATTTTGGTGGTTTCTTCAACACCGATTTCTGTCACCTCTGCTAAATCTTTAAAGGGAATGTTAAAAATTTCTCTTCCTAAGTCTGATTCCTGACCATAGCTTTCACCTAAAGTCACTAGAGTATGAGCGAGTTTAACTGCTGGTGGTGAAGACCGCATTTGCAAGCGCACGTTAATTTGCCGCAATCGCCGCACCATCAGTTGCAACATCCGGTGATGTAACTGCGGGTCTTTAAACAATATTTGAATAAACCGCTCTCTGGAGATACTCAGCAACTTCACGGGTGAAAGGGCAATGACATCAGTTGAGCGTGGAGATTCATCCAAAATTGCCATTTCTCCAAAAAAATCGCCACGCCCAAAAATTGCCAAAGCTACTGAATCTTCCCCGACGGTACGCCGGACTTTGACCCAACCAGAAACCACGAAGTAAACGGCGTTACCCCAGGCATCTTCCATCACAACGGCTCGCCCAGATGGGTATTCATGTTCAATTGCAACGTTGAGTAGCCATTCCAAGGTCTGTGGGTTGGCTGTACTCATTAAGGGGAAAAGTTCACTAAAAACCTCAGTTAGCATGAAATATTTGCAACAATAGGATTCAAGAGCGGGTAACTAACTTTGCTACTATTAAGTTTGTTTAAACCGTAATCTTACTCAGAATACGATCGCAAAATTTGTATTTATTTAGAGATGAATCTCTAAGCTTTATCAGTCTAGGATTCCATTACAACATAACAATTATGTATGCGAACGAAATCAGCGTTTTCACCTACTGACTGATGATTTACTCTTTGTTGGTAGATTGCTATCTAGTGCCAGTATTTTGATCTGTTGGTCTAAATTTTTCACTAATTGATTCAGGGCAACTAAAGCCTCTAATTGCTGAGAATCAAGGCTAGGATTCACTAAAAGTTGTTCTTGTAGTTCATGTAACTTAATGCTTAGTTGCTGAGAAATTCCTAAAGCATCGCGGCCTATACGCGTCAATTGTTGTTGTTGATAGAATTTTAATGCTGCTCCCCGCAATACTTGGAGCGTTGCCTCTTCGCCGTAGATTCCCGGCATGACTCGCAAGCGTAATAATAAGCGATTTTTTTGATATATGTATTCCTTTTCTACCTGTTTTGGTTCTGCAAGCGTGGTTACAGGCAGGGAAGCAAACCGCTTTAATTCATTCAGTACTCCTTGAAAAACTGAGAGCGGCAGTTTGTCTAATACAGACTGCAAAACTCCATTGTCACTCCACAGTATTCTGCCTTCGTAAGCTTGTCTTTCTAAGTACAGCCGACCAATTCCCCCAGCGAAGATTCGCCCTAGTAATTCTTCTAGTAATTTTTTTGGTGGCAGTGTTGTTAGCAATTCAATCGGATTCAGTAGTTCGGAAGCTTGTGTGGGAAAAATAGGTAAATTGTTTGATGATGTGGGTTCAGAATCCTCTCCCGATTGAGTTCTGGAAATAGGGGTGAAGAACGTCGTAGTTTGAGATGATTGGTCTAGCTCTGGGATAGGAGGCAAGTCTACCCGCTGTCCAGAATTTTGACGCTTTTGTGTCTGGAACCCCATCAATACTGGTTGTTGATTTGATTCTGAGTCGGCATCTAGGGAAGGACTAGGTATGTCAGTAATCGTAGCTGGGCTATTTGTTGGGGGAAAGTCCACTGTTGGCTGATGCACTTGTTGGGCATCTAGCTGGGATATATTCTTATGGTTGAGGTAGGCTGATAGTATTCTGCGGTGAGCATCGGCTGCGATCGCCTCAATCACCATTGTGCAATTTATATAAGACAAAATGCGACCAACATAATCTAGGGCTTCGCTCTCTTCTGGATAAACCATACCTAGCAAGAGGTTTTTGTCTTCTAATCTAAAGGGTAAAATCTGGTGGTAGAGGCAAGCTTCAAAGGACAAAAGATTATCAATCAGGTGGAATATTTCTTCGCGATCGCCTTCTTGCTCCCACCTAGTTTGAGCGGCAGTTAGCATTTGCTGTCCATTTGCTACGGTATCATTTAGTTCGCCCTTTGAAGACAACATAGATTTGATTCGTTGGTGTTTACTTATATTTTGCCTCTAATTCAATAGGTAGTTAATAAAGATACTTTGTTAAATTGTTAAAATTCCAATTATATATACTTAAGTAAATGTAAGTAAAGTATGAATTTTATATTAGGCACTGGTGATAATACTGAAAATTGGGCACAAGAGTGGTGTTAGCTGATAGCTAGGGTTGAGCCAGTGCTGAGTTTTATTTATCTCCTTGTCTTTCGTTCTTCTGCCTGCTCTGCTCCCTATGCTCCATTTTCCACTACAGGCTACTCTTGAGTTCTTAAAGCTTGGGCTGCAAGATAGACTTTCGTCCATTCGCCTAGCACTTGATGGGTTTTGAGTTTTAACTGTTCGGCTATGGCTTCTATTGAATTACCTGTTCTCCGTAAATCTAAGATTTGCCGCCCTAGAGGAGTCAATTTTTCATCAAGTTGCTGCCATTGGTTTTGGGTTAATCCTAAGTTATGTTCTTGCAAGGAAATTGAGAGCCAGTTGTCTACAAGTTCTGGATTGCCTTTGAGGGCAAAAACACGTACAGCATGGTAACTAATTTTTTCTCGCAGACGGTAGACTTCTTTAGTCGGCTTATTCAGTTTTTTGGCGATCTCTTCCTGGGACTTACCTTGCAGATACAGTCGTAGCCATTCCACTGCTTCTGTGCCGAGATTTTCTTGTAAATAATTTTCAAATTCTTTTTGTACTGACTGGCGCAACCCCTGTTGTTCTTCTAGTTGTTGTGCTTCTTGATATTCTGCGATCGCCTGACTATCGACTAAGTTAACTCGATTGTCACTGTCGTCTGTAAGAACTTCTTCTGAGACTAGTCGAACCAAATCACGTCCTGGCACTTGGGTTAAACCACCGCGCTGAGTGCGACGCAAATAATTCACAAATCGATAAGCTAATAGGGGTTGATTGCGTACCGGCCGCAAACAATATTCTTCTAAACTGGCAAATAGCAGAGCATCTCCCAATCGTCTATCACTTGTATATTTGCCAATATCAGCCATTTGCTGTTGCATCTGGCTGTCGTTTTGGAGTAATTCTTGGAGTACTTCTTGTAATACATCCATTACACTACGCTGGCGATCGCGGCTGAGGGAAACCCAAGTCTGAATCTTATTCCGTAATGTTACTAAACTCCCCAATCGGGTTATCAAGTTGCGATAAGCACGTTCTCGCCCCAACCCCAAGTAGCGTTGACGTAAAATCTTCCAGCGATATTCCATTGCTTGCTTGGCGATATCGAGTTCTTTAGGATTATACAGATCGAACCGTTTTGAGTCAGATCCCAACAGCCAGAGAATAATGCTGTGCCTCGTGGCTTCATTTTGGTCTGGACATTCCACAGCCAAGCGCTTTTGCCAATCTAGAGCCAGTTTTTCCACATCTATTGTCATAGTGAGATTGCATTCCTCGAAACTCAATTTTGAAGTTTGCATTACAACCCCCATTCGTCCCACCTAATGGGACTTAGACAAAATAGAGGAGTAAAAAGGGGTATAATTCTTTTTCAGCCTAGCTTTCACGTCAAAGTAAGCTCCCATGAAAGAGACAACTCCCGCCGCCATGCCTCCATGCTTTGAAAAATGGT
>NZ_JBWQXL010000058.1:0-38881 GCF_056620565.1 Nostoc sp. LEGE 12454 | reverse complement strand
CATGTGACTAAACGCTTTGCTTATTAGCGTACTACTCAACACATTTCATGCTCCTATTTAGTGCATCACTCTTACTACAGTAAAATAATCTGTATTCTTAAGCACAAAATTAGATGCGCTTACCCTGCGTACAATCAGCTATTGTTTGTGTCTGGAACAAAACAAGGCGAGGAAAGATTTGATGTTCAATCCCCAGACACAGGAAACGATGTAATTATCAAATTATTGCAATTGGTGAAGAGTGAGTAGAAATAGCGATCGCTAATATTCTCATAAAAATAACCCCTTTTATAGGGGTTATTTTTAGATAATACTGTTGATAAGTAAACTAAACCACAGCAGATAGTTGCCGTTTAAAGAAAGCTTGCAATACTCTCTCTGCTATTTGATGACTAGTTAAACCTAGTTCTGTTTTAGATTCATTGGGTTCAGCATGATCTACCAATACATCTGGTACACCAAATCGCTTGACAGGAACGAGAACATCTGCATCTAGTAAAGCCTCGGCGATCGCAGAACCAAAGCCACCCATGACACAGCCTTCTTCTAAAGTGACAACACGGCCGATTTTCTTCGCTAAAGGTAAAATCAACTCGGTATCCAACGGCTTAACGAAACGGGCATTAATTACAGTTGCTTCAATGCCGTGTTCGCTGAGAATTTCAGCAGCTTGCATTCCTGGATAGACCATTGTGCCATAAGCAACAATTAACACATCATCACCTGTACGCAGAATCTCACCTTTGCCGATTTCCAAAGGTTCCCAGCCTTCCTCCATCAAGGGAACGCCGTAACCATTGCCACGAGGATAACGCATTGCGATCGGGCCGCTGGTATGCTCAACACCAGTTACTACCATGCTTTGCAGTTCTGCCTCGTCTTTGGGGGCCATGATTACTATGTTGGGAATGCAACGTAGATAGGCAATATCATACATACCTTGGTGGGTGGGGCCATCAGATCCGACGATTCCCGCCCGATCCAAGCAGAAGAATACTGGCAGGTTTTGGATGCAGACATCATGAATTATCTGATCGTAGGCGCGTTGCAAGAAGGTGGAATAAATAGCCGCAACGGGGCGCATTCCTTCGGTTGCAAGTCCAGCTGCTAAGGTAATTGCGTGTTGTTCCGCAATGCCGACATCTACATATTGATTCGGCAGTTTTGCTTGAAGTTTATCTAAACCTGTCCCCGTTGCCATAGCCGCAGTAATGCCGACGATTTTCGGGTTTTGTTCGGCAAGTTTTACCAGAGTGTGAGAAAAGACTTTGGCATAAGCCGGGGGTTTGGGTTTATTAGAAGGAATGGCTTTGCCAGTTGCGACGTTGAAGGGGCTTTGAGCGTGGTAGCCAACTTGATCTAGTTCGGCAATTTCATAACCTTTGCCTTTTACTGTTGCTACATGTACCAAAACTGGGCCTGGTATCTGATGTGCTTGTTGGAAGGTAGCAATCAATTCTTCAAGATTATGCCCATCCACTGGTCCAATGTAGGTAAAGCCGAGTTCTTCAAAAACTGCACCTACCTTCGGAACAGCCAAACGCTTCATACCTTCTTTGATGCGTCCGAGTTCGGGTGAGAGGGATTCACCCACGAAAGGAATTTGCTTAAACTGTTCCTCAAGATTATCTTTAATAAATTGCACCGGTTGGCTGAGGCGCATTTTGTTGAGATAGCGAGGAATCGCGCCGACGTTGCGAGATATGGACATGTCGTTGTCATTGAGAACAACCAACAGGTTAGTTTTTGGCATGTGTCCGGCATGGTTGATCGCTTCTAAAGCCATGCCTCCAGTGAGTGCGCCATCGCCAATCACAGCAACGGCTTTAAATTTTTCCCCTTTCAAGTCTCGCGCTAAAGCCATGCCCAAAGCTGCTGAAATACTTGTAGAAGCGTGTCCAGCCCCAAAGTGGTCAAACTTATTTTCACCCCGTTTCAGATAGCCCGCAACTCCGTCCTTTTGTCTGAGGGTGTGGAAGCGATCGTAACGTCCTGTAAGCAGTTTGTGGGGATAAGCCTGGTGTCCTACATCCCAAATCACTTTATCTCGATCTAAGTCCAGTGTTTGGTAAAGTCCTAGTGTTAATTCGACAACACCCAACCCTGGCCCCAAGTGTCCACCATTAACTGCTACTGTTTGAAGATGCTTATCTCGAATCTGACGGGCAATCTGTTGCAGTTGGCGAACAGATAAACCGTGCAACTGATTAGGATGGGTGATTTCGCTCAGATGCATATTATAAGGTTTTCCTCTCTAACTTCGAGTCTCGGTATTTTGATTTTCCCACGGTCGGGTTGTCTACAGAATCAAACTCTTACATTGTTACTAAGTTGTAGTGGAAAGTATAACTTCTTAATTGACGATGGTGAAAAATTTGTTAACCATTAACAATTCGTCAAACAAGATTGCAATCAGTTAAAGTTATAACACATTTTCTCATGGGTAATGCTACTTAAAAATTGCTTGTAATGCGTATATAAAAACAAGTTTTTTAAGAGCAATTTGCGGAAGTTCCCTAAGCAGATTACTCAATTTTGCCATTTTAAGTTAGTACAAACGAAAATCAAATATTTTATTTACAGCTACATATCTAGCATAATTGCTAGTAAATATTTAACTATAGTTTCTACTTTTATTCGGTGACAGCAGCTAATTTTATCAACGATCGCTAGTTCTTATAACTGTGACAAATATGTATCTAAAGCTACTTGATTACTTTATCTAACTTCATTTATTAGTATATATCTCGTTAAGAGTCTCCAACTGGAAACGAGCCATTAACTACAATCTTTTATCGGAATGCAGAGCTATCTGTGTTACCGTACCATAATGTTTAACTACCTGTAAATTGCTGTAATAATATTGATGTAAGCTTAGATGTTTTCGAAATTACTCGCAAACAACAATATTTCCGACCTCTTTAAGAAGTCGGAAATTTAAAGCTTTCGATTTTTACAAATCCAATAGGATTGGTATATCTATATCTCTATTTACCAAAAGCATCTTTAATGTTTTCAACAGTACGTTCAACAACATTCTTAGTGTTGTCTACTGCTTCTTTAGTCCGAGATGCATCTTCATTTGCTCTTCTCTGAATTGTAGCGGCATCTTTCTTTGCTTTGCGTTCAGCAAAGCTACCATTGTCTGTTGCTTGGTCAACTTTACTGGCATTGCTCTTGGCAGCGTCCTTAACTTTGTCTGCTGTATCATCAATGAAATTTTTGGTTCGTCCAGCATCTCTACTAGCTTTCTCTTGAGCGCGATCGCTTGCGTCTGAGGATGCAATCAAGGTTGCAGCTGGATCGGCTAGTGCTGAGGTATTCGAGAAAAATGCACCTTGCCAAACGAAAGCGATCGCTAACATACAAAACAGCGCTGTGGCCATCCAACGTTTTACGGTGGAAAGCTGTTTTGCAACATAATTGGATTTCATACAATACAATCTCATGTGATTTAGTATACTATTTTTACTTCATTTTGCTTGTTAGCGATATCGATCCCTAGATAGAAGTTCTGGCATCAATAGTTATGAAATGAATTCACTATTTTGATAGATTGAATTTTGAGTAAAGATTATTTCTGGGGGATTAAACGTAGAATTAAACAGTTTACAGTTTTTGAACATCCGCGATGCCCTTCAGTTAATTAACTTGCGATCGCTTCCAGCGAGCGGTTACGCCATCGCAACTGAATTTTTACGATTGAGGCGTTTGCGTTCTGATTTTTTCTTCAGTCCAATCCAACATCCGAAAAGCTGCTGGTAATACAACTCAATAGCAGACTTAATCACATCCGTTACTGCTTGATTAATCTGCTGTTGAATAAAGGCTAGTTGATCGGCATACTCGTCATCTAATCGTGCATTAATTCGCATCGTTAGGTTCGTTTGTCATACAGATTGTATGACAAACATAATATACCTGCTACCTCGTCAACAACTTCCGGCGCAGATTATCCAACGCTGCATTTGCACTCACATGACGAATTAAAGCCCGACCTCGTACAGTACCAAACTGATACTCAAAACTTGTCACTTTATCCTTTGGCCCGGCTAAACCAACGTAAACTAAACCCACTGGCTTTGTATCTGTCCCTCCGGTTGGACCAGCAATTCCAGTAATACTTAATCCCCAAGTTGTTGCAAGGCGGGTTTTGACTCCAACAGCCATTTGCTCTGCAACAGTAGCACTTACCGCCCCAAATTTATCTAAATCTTCCTGGTTAACCCCCAGCAGCTTAACCTTTACCGAATTGTCATAAGAAATTACTCCACCCCAAAAGTAATCAGAACTCCCAGAAATCTCAGTCAACATTTGCCCTAAACCGCCACCAGTGCAAGATTCTGCCACCGAAAGCGTTTCTTTTGATGCCCGCAACAACTGACCAACTACGGAAGCAAGAGTATCATTATTAACGCCATAAAAATCCAGTCCGGCAATTTCTTTAAGTTGTTTTTCAATGGGCGCAATTAGGGCTTCTGCGGCTGCTTCTGAATTTGCTTTTGCAGAAACTCGCAATCTAACTTCCCCTTTACCTGCATAAGGGGCGACTGTGGGATTTGGCAACTTTAAATACGAAGCAACCTTTTCCGCTAAAGCAGATTCACCAATACCCCAAAACTTTAAACTCCGACTGTAAATAATTTCTTTACCCCAACCTTGACTTTTGAGAAATGGCACAGCTGTTTCTTCCCACATCACGTGCATTTCACTGGGAACACCGGGAAAGGTAAAAATAGTGATTTCAGGACGAGGTTGCCAAATGATGCCGGGTGCTGTTCCAGTGGGGTTGGGTAGAATTTCTGCACCTTGGGGAATCAAAGCCTGCTTGCGGTTACTTGGCGACATAACCCGACCGCGTTGGGCAAATTTCTGCGTTATGTCTTCGATGATGTCAGAACGTTCTACCAAAGGGACTTTAAAAAAATCGGCGATGGTTTCGCAGGTGAGATCGTCTGGGGTGGGGCCGAGTCCACCAGTGAAAATGAGAATTTGCGCTCTGGAAATAGCAATTTCTATAACTTGCTTCAACCGTTCTGGATTATCCCCAACTACTGTTTGATAGTAGTGGGGAATACCTAGTTGGGCTAATTGTTGCGCCAAAAATTGAGCATTGCCGTTGAGGATATCTCCTAGCAATAGTTCAGTACCAACACAAATAATTTCTGCACTCATTGGAAGGAATAGTAAGAAGTTAGGAGTTAGGAGTTAGGAGTTAGAAGTTAGGAGTTAGGAGTTTAAAACTTAAAACTCATCATTCCTAACTCTCAACTCCTAACTATCATCTCAGGCTAATGCTGGTACAGGAATTTCCAGGTGAGGATATAAGGGGAAGCGATCGCACAATGCCGCTACCCGTTGCCGACAATCTTGGGTTACTACATCAGAATCTGGAGAAAGTAGGCGATCGCTAATAATATTGGCAATCTCGGTAAATTCTGCTACTCCTAAGCCCCGCGTGGTCATTGCTGGCGAACCTAACCTCAGACCGCTGGTAACAAATGGCGATTGCGGATCGAAGGGAATAGTATTCTTGTTAGCAGTAATATTCACGGTACTGACTAACTTATCTGCCTGCTTCCCAGTTAGACTTACAGAGCGTAAATCTACCAAGATTAAATGGTTGTCAGTACCGTTAGATACTAACTTTAAACCACGGTTTTGCAGTTGTTCGGCCAAAGCACGAGCATTTTCAATCACTTGGGCAGAATAAGTTTTAAACTCAGGCTTGAGGGCTTCTCCAAAAGCTACTGCCTTGGCAGCAATAACGTGTTCCAATGGCCCGCCTTGGCTGCCAGGAAAAACAGATTTATCTAGCTTTTTACCTAGTTCTGCGTCGCCAGTCAAGATTAAACCACCTCTAGGGCCGCGTAGAGTCTTATGGGTAGTTGTTGTTACCACGTGACAGTGAGGAATGGGGTCGGGATGAAGACCAGTGGCAACTAAACCAGCAATGTGAGCAATATCGGCTAGTAAGTAAGCGCCAATTTCATCAGCAATACTACGGAATTTTTCAAAGTCAATTACACGTGGATAAGCTGAATAACCACAAATCAAGAGCTTAGGACGCTCCCTCAGCGCCAGCTCGCGAATTTGATCGTAGTCAAGTTGTTCTGTTTGTTGACTGACACCGTAGTGGCTAACTTGGAACCACTTACCTGAAAAATTTACAGGAGAACCGTGGGTAAGATGTCCCCCATGAGACAAATCCATCCCCATAATTTTGTCCCCTGGTTCTAGGAGTGATAGGAACACAGCAAAATTGGCTTGTGCACCAGAATGGGGTTGCACATTCGCATGAGCAGCACCAAATATCTGTTTAGCACGGTCGATCGCTAATTGCTCAATTTTGTCGATAAACTCACAACCGCCATAGTAGCGTTTACCAGGTAATCCCTCAGCATATTTATTTGTCAGTACCGAACCTTGAGCCGCCAGTACAGCAGCAGACGTAAAGTTTTCACTAGCAATCAATTCCAAATGGTCTTGTTGACGCTGTAGTTCGTCATTGATTAACCCTGCGATCGCCGGGTCGGTGGAAGAAAGAAAGTCTGAATTAGTCCTAGTCACTTGAATTATCCTTATGGAAATTTGTACAACGGCTGATTTTGGTTGGACGCAGTACCTAAATATACAGTCAAGAGCAATGGTTTTTGACTGCTGTACAGAGGCAATTAATCGTCTCCGTACTCTGGAGGTTTATTTGTGCCAACTTATTTATTATTAGACCCAAGCTCGATTAATGCATTAATTATCATAACGTTGCTTTTTGAAATCCTCACCTTGCTACGTGTTGTGAGGTCGTTAGACAGTATTCTCTATGAACCTATGTTAAATAATGCTTACTGCGATCGCTGCTCTGTAGAATGATTCATAAACAACAAGAACCCCGACTTATTAAATAAGTTGGGGTTCTGCGGGTTGCAATTCTCACAAATCAAAAAATCAAATAGAATTCATATAGCGATTTTGATAGTAAGCCAAAATCTGGTTAACTCGTTGCCGATTTTCTAAGCTAGAGTTTGCTGTCCACGAGAGGCTCAAGCCAGCAATTTGACTTTGATTGTAATCAAACTGTTGGGATGACTGGGGAATTAAATCCACTTCCACCCCTTCGACTTGACGTAAATGAGTTGCTATTTCTCTATAAACAGCTAAAGGCAGACCAGCGAATTCAACTTTTTCCTTAGTCTCCATCTTTATGAAGCTCCCACATTAAACGTATTTTGGGGGGGCGTTGTCACTGAAATCGCATTGCCGGTAGCAGATGCAGCTGACGACGCTGATTTGACAGTCCCTTCCCCTACCATTTTGGCAACTTCAATACCATATTGTTCCAAAATCACGATGGGATTATAGCCCTGATTCATTTCAATACGTTTAATCAGTACGCCATTTGCCAATCGCTGTCCTGCTTGTACATACCGACTTGTTGGCTCATCCGGTACTTTGATAATTGCTTGTGGTTCTTTACTAATTAGAACTACACCAGTCACAACTACTGCCCTTGCTAACTCAGGCTGTGCTGGCGGTGGTAATACAGAGACTAAAGCGGGGTTGGGGACAACTTGAGGCAAAACTTTAGGCAATACTGAAGTCAAGGTAGGATTGACTTTTTTTGGTACAGAAGAAACGTTGTTTTTCTTTGGATTTAAAGCGATGCTGCGTGTTGGAAGTTTTCGTACTGGTAGTGATGCAGTAGGTAGCTTAGGAACCACGGGAACTGGTCTTCCAGATGTTTTAGCCATTCCGGGAATAGTCTGCCCAAAAAGTTGTGCAAAAGGATCGCTTCGAGCTTTTGATACCGCAAGTTCTCGTGTCCGCTCTGTAGCATTCGTGGATTGAATCAAGCTAACAGATGCAAGATTAACTTGTGAGACCTGTTTGGCCGGTATCACTGGATTCTTAAAGGATTGAGCCGCTGGTGGCGACTTTTTTGCTATTTTGGGAACTGGCACAGGATTAATGGCTTGTGGTGTATCTTCAGAAGCACATCCGGCGAGCGCCAAAGTTAAAATAGCTGCAATTGTAATTTTTGAAGTTATGCCCATGAGTCTTTCTCAAAAGCCATTAGAAAATTGAAAAGTGGAAATCAACATGCCTAAAATTTGGATAAAAGGCAAAGTATGTTCCCTTTATAACCTAATTTTTTACATTTTAAGGGTTATTTTTAGCACTGTATACCCAGTATAACTGCGGGTTGTTTTTTGCAGTCAATCTTCTGCCACACCCATAAGCTCTTTCATTAAATCCAGTCCTTTCTTAACTCGACGGGAAACCGTTACTACACTGATGCCCAGATGTTCTGCAACTTGTTTTTGGGTCAAATCTTGCAAAAACACACATTCCAACACATCGCGGGTGCGTTTTTCTAGCTGAACCAACGCTTGTTGTAAGCGAAGTTGGTCTTCTTGTGCCAGTTGAAAGCTGCGATAGTGAGGATCTGGAACCAATTCTCCCAAGCAGGTAGAACCTTCTTCTCCATCTTGGATTGGCACATCAAGACTTAAGGGAGCGCGATTGACCCATGCTAATTTAATTTCTTGCCATTCGTTTGGAGAAATTTCCAGTGCTGCTGCCAATTCCGAGTCGGTTGGTTGACGATTGTGTTTTTCACGCCAAGAACGTGATACTCCTATTGCTTGCTGTTGGAGCGCTAACCATTTCCGAGGAATTCGCACGGTGACACCTTTATCTCGGAGATAGTGTTGAATTTCACCCCGAATATAGGGAAGAGCGTAGGAACTGAAGGCATGTCCCTTGGAAATTTCAAATCTTTCAATAGCTCTGATTAAACCCAAACATCCAACCTGGAGCAAATCATCGTAGGTTTCATGACATTGATTTGTCCAATAGTGAGCTTCTTTTCTCACAAGTCCAAAATTGAGTTTTACCAATTGATTGCGGATGTTTTCTGACGGAGATTGCTGATATTCTCGCAACAACTGCCAAATTTCGTGCTTTAGTTCATTGGTGACTGTGGTAGGCATAGCACCGGGTTTATTGAGCAAATAAAGAATCAATTATTATTCGCTTTTTAAATTAAGCCGCGATCGCACAATATCAAATGAAATATTGCGATATATTTCCTAGCAAATACTATGGTAGATAATAAAGACTTTCTATTAAAATTCCATAGGTTACTTGACAATCGAGCAAAATTTAAATGGGCGAAATCATTATTTAGTTGGTTATTTATCTTTGGTATAACCTGTAGCTTTTTTAGAACCACATAGAAATAAAATATAAAATTAATCACTAAATATCAAACCGAGATTGTACTTAACTTGAATTAATTAATGATGAAGTTAATTTAGAGAAACGAAACAACAGTAGTCGAACTTTTGTTTCACAAGCAAAAGTTGGATTTACAGTAAAATTACGCGATCGTTCCACTGAAATTTATCCAATAGTTAAAAATTACTAATAATTTAAAAAAAATCTTATGTATATTTACGCAAACCAATAAAAAAAGGGCGTCTCACTCTTTTTTGTACTTAAGTCTATAGTGTTTTAATGAAAGGGAAAAGGTGAAAAAGATGAATCAAGTCACCCATAAGACTGAGGGATAAGAATTTTCCCAATCGCCAAGGCTATTTTGCCCCCAATTTTACTCAGATTTAACTTTTCCCCATTTTTATAAAAAAACTATCCACCCTCTTAAAAAAGAGGGTGGATAGTTTAACTTTTGCGATCAAGTCTGATACTTACAGAATTGTCGTTTTGAGTGCCAGTCAGTTGCCTTACTTTTGAAGATTTAGCCACGAGTCGATTCAACCCGTCCATAAAATAGACCACGAATCTTGACTTCTTTAGGTTCGCCAGCACCTAAATCTGTATCAGATGGCTGTTCGCTCTCAAAAGTGCCAGCAATTTCGCCGCTAGAACTGTCTATTTTAGCGATTTGCAGAGAAATCTTGCCATTGAGATTTTCAGCACGCTTGACGTTAGTGCGGGTAAGTTGTTCATCATCTGCTTGGGCGGGGAGAGCTACAGCATTATCGTAGCCACTGACGACACCACGACCTTTAGGATCTAGGAAGGCAGCACCACGATAGGAAGGAACTTTAAAGCTGCCTTCAAAGTCCGTAGAGGTGTTAATACTGGTCAAGCTGGGTTGGCTTTGAGCAACTAAATTTTTGATGGTGAAGAGGAAAGGTACTCGCTCACCACCAGGAAGTTGCACAGTGATAGCTTGGAAGTCAAGACCATCAGTTTCCTTAAAGGTCAGGCTATTATCTGCGTTGACTTTTAGATTACCTTGCACCTGGTCAATGGTGGAAGTGTATCTGGTCAACAATTTGCCAGCAACAAATTCTGCTTCTTGGCGTTTATTAGCAGGTTCTTCTTTGATGAAGAAGCTAGTTGGTTCCAAGCAAAGTTCTTTGATGGTATAAGACTGACTAGAATCAATGGGAATGGAACCACGGCTTGTTTCTGCTAGTTGGGGGCATTTGTTCGCCAAGCCAGTGCCGCGAATTTGATCGTAAGTGAGTACATCTCTACCACTACTGGTAGTAGGAGCATCACTACAAGCGGTTATTAGTCCCAGGCACAAAGCCAAGAATGCAACAATTAAAGCGCGATACCTCATGGTCAACCTCAATCTCAAAAATTAATATCTAAGTTGTAAAACTGCATCGAAGCTTCGATCTCTGATGAGAAGCCGCTACTCTGCGAAAAGCTACCTTTGTTCGGACACGGCTTTGCTCTGATTAAGAGAGTTGAAGCAAGTGTTCGGGTGTCTAGTTATCAGACGCTGCTCAAACTTTTCTCTGCTAAACGTAGTTAAACGTGTCGCTCTCTTGAGCTTGGAGTGTAAACCCCAGACTAAGTAGAACACTGCATCCGTTTTGGATGTGTGTCACTAGGGGAGCAAAAAACCAGCAGTTTTACTGTTGGTGGCATTTGTTTGGAGTTGGGCCAGTGTATGAGTAAGCCTCACACAGAGAAGCATAAATGCTTGTGCCTTGAAAAGTGCGAACAGGGGTTTTTGCTTCGCACTTTGCTCTTGCTTATTGCAAAAGCGTCGTCGCCCAAGTCTTTTTGTATCATGTATGTGACGCCACTACATACAGCCCATTGTTGGATGGGTAAATCAGCCAGATCATACGATTTTTTTTAACTCAAAATCAAAGTTCTCAAAATCCAAGAAAGTCTCGTCCCGATCGCATCTAGTTTCTGTAAAGCCTATGCTAAAGGTTACTACGCTCTTTTTGGAGCGATCGCAATTGCTTTTGATAAAGATACAAATCTAGTTATATTCACCCCTAACTAAGGCAAATGACGGAATCCGGTAACAGGGAGACAACTGACAAACTAGGGAAAATTGAAAATCTCCGGTAAATTTGAGTTGACCTCATTTATAGGGAAAGGTTGGGATGAACGATCGCAAAAATATTGAATCAGAGAAGTTGTCTGGTAAACTGCAAGCGATCGCAACTGTGGTGTATGATGCCGCTACAGCTTGTGAAGGCGATACTGTAGCTATTTTGGCTTTGCTGCGACAATTAGAGCAGTTACACCGAGAGATCCGGGATGGGATTTTTCAAGAGAGTTTACCCGTTAACCGCCGCCAACTTTACTCACTGCTGAAAGATATTGAGTCTGAGGGAGGCTGGCCCTACATTGAGCGCATGAGGTTACAAGCCTTTTTAATGAATTTGCCACAAGAGGCTCCCGAAGAAAATAGCCATGAAGTTTTGGAGAACGATCGCTCTTTTGGCTGATTAGCTCGAAATTTATTTCTAGTTCTGAATTAATAACTCCGATCGCCTCATCAACCACTAAACTAAAAGCGGTTGCTCATTGAGGCTTCAACCTAATTCGTAATTTGTAATTAAAAAGGGTTTGTACGGGTTATCCCATCACAAAGAAGGCGATCGCGCTCTTCAAGATTGTGGTTGTGCTTAAGGTAATCACCCACCCAATCGCAACCACGAACAAGCAGATCCTCAAGATGTAAATTCCACAGAATTATCGTGTTGTCATCACTAGCTGATGCTAATGTTTGACCATCTGGGCTAAAACTAACACTTAATACTGGAGCGCGATGCCTATTGAGACTTTTAATTAATTTGCCATCATGGCTCCAGAGTTTGACTGTACTGTCCCAACTGGCGGCGGCGAGTAATTCACCATTGGGGCTAAAAGTCACGGCATTGACACTATCACTGTACCCTTTTAATAAAGTTTTTAACAATGTCCCATCCCGTCGCCACAGTTTTACAGTGTTATCCCAGCTAGCAGAAGCCAGCAACTCGTCAGTGGGACTAAAGCTGACACCCAATACCCAGCTATCATGGGGCGAGAAAGTTTTGAGCAAAGTACCATCCTGCCGCCAAAGTTTCACAGTTTGATCGTCACTGGCAGAGGCTAAAACCTGACCATCAGGGCTGAAATTAACGCTATTTACCCAACCTTGATGTCCCACTAAGGTTTTGAGCAACTTGCCCTCACGGTTCCAAAGTTTCACTGTTTTATCTTTGCTAGCTGATGCTAAAAACTGGCCATCAGGGCTGAAATTGACGCTCATGACACTATCGCGATGTCCGTGGAGAGTCATGATTAAAGTACCGTCAAGCTGCCAAAGTTTCACAGTTTTGTCATAACTTCCAGAAGCCAGCATTTGACCTTTTGGGTCAAAACTGACACTAGGAACTTTATTTGTGTGCCCCACCAAAGTTTTGTAAAGTCGAGTTTTGACCTCGCCACTACTGGTGTATCGTTGCCAAAGTTTGACAGTGCGATCGCTACTACCAGAAGCTAGCATCTGACCATCGGGACTCCAAGAAACGCTTAAAACTCGATCTCGATGCCCTTGAAGAATAGACGGTCTTGGAGCATCTAAACTCCATAGTTTCACGCTTTTGTCAAAACTTCCTGAAGCTAGCAATTTGTTTTTTGGACTGAAAGCGATGCTAACAACAGCATCGCTGTGTCCTTTGAAGGTTTTTAGTAAAGTACCACTGATACTCCAGAGGTTTATGGTATTATCTTCACCTGCAGAAGCTAACTTTTTACTATCCGAACTAAAGCTCAAACTCCACACTGTACCGCTATGCTGCCGTAAAGTTTTGTAAGGAAAAAAGCCAAAACCGTCTTTGTTACTGTTATTTTCCCGCCGCCAAAGTTTCACTGTCTGATCTCGACCTGCTGACGCCAGGAATTTACCGTCTGGGCTGAAAATAGACACAATCACACCTTGCTTATGTCCCTGCAAAGTCGTAACAAGGCTACCGTCTCGTCGCCAGATTTTCACTGTTTTGTCGTCGCTGGCTGAGGCGATAAATTGACCATCAGGACTGAAGTTTACCCAGTTAACCCACCCTTTATGTCCTCTCAGTGTTTTTACTAAGCTACCGTCTTTGCGCCAGAGTTTTATGGTTTTATCCTTGCTGCTAGTAGCTAATAACTCGCCATCAGGACTAAAATTAACGCTATAAACCCAATCTTCATGTCCTCTCAGGGTTTTATATGGTTTGGGGTCAAATTCACCTGTAACCGAGTTTTTGTGCCAGATTTTCACTGTTTTGTCAAGGCTAGCGGAGGCTAGGGTTTGACCATCAGGACTAAAACTTATACAAGTAACAGCATCAGTGTGACCTTTGAGGGTTTGGAGTAAAGTACCGTCAGGATGCCAAAGTTTCACTGTCTGATCTCGACTACCTGATGCTAGCAGTTTACCATCTGGGCTAAAAGTCACTCCCCAGACGATATCAGTGTGCCCTTCCAAGCGGTTAACCTCAGTTACCCCGTAAACTGCCTGTTGCAGTGCTGTTACCACCCGCATTCGGGTATCTGGCTGAACTCCATCTGCTTGTTTAAGTCCTCTCCAAGCCCGTAAACTTTCTAGGAGGGCATCAAATTCTTTATTAGATGCAAACAGAGCTTCGCTAGCAGCAGTGATTCCACTAATTTTCAAGTTGGTTTCACTACGTTCAGCTCTTAGAGTTTGACGGATTGCTGCTATTTTTTGTAAGTCGGCTTGCCACCATAACGCTGCTATTGTTCCCCCCATAATTGCTAGGATTGCACCTGCTATCCGTGCTTCCCGCAGTCGTCGTTGCAATACCAAATTTAGTTGCTTTTGACTAAGTTGTTGGGCTGCTTCCGCTCTAGTTTTTTCAAGTTTGATTTTTTCTAATTCGGCGAGCATACCATAGTTATTTTTTTGGCGAATTGGTTCAACTAAATAATCGTGAACTAACTGGTAGCGATCGCCTAACTCTTCTCTAACTCGCAATACCAAGCCTGAACCCACCAATATTTCTAAAATTAGTTCTCCAACTTTATCAAAGCTTGATATCGTATCTATATCATAATTATTAACTAATGCAGCCGCTAAATCAGCTTTGGTTTTTAAAGGTCGCGTCCCCTTTTCATCTGTTAACTCAAATAATAATTTCCAACTCAGCTCTTCATTCTCTTGACCGCAGTCTTTGATAACTTCCCCTAACCAGCGTTCCACCAATTTTGCCGAGCCACCACAAAGCTTATATTCTGCAAGTGTTGTAATGTTTTCTATTTGTAGTTGAGCACCGACTATTTGTAATTCAATTGGATGTACTTCGTCTAGTTCTCCGGTCAAATCCTGGACTAATCGGTTAATTAATTCCTCACTTAGTTCATAATGTGAACGTTGAGTCAGACTGTGAATTATGGCTTTAGCATCTCGACTAGAGAATTTTCCTAAATAGTAGCGAATATCCTTATCAAGAATATTTTTATTAATTACTCCTAAATCATATAAGCCAGTACTATTTTTCTGACTCAAACGTTCAAACTCTAATAAATGATGTAAGTAGTCTTCTCGTAATGAAAGAATAATTTTTACATAAGAAATATTTAAACATTCACTAAAAAATTTATAGAATTCTATTCTTTGTGTAGGAGGATTACTAACAAAGAAAAATTCTTCAAACTGGTCTAATATGATAACTATTGTATAATTGCGTTCAGATGCTAGCCGAATTCTTTCTAGTATTATGGTGGGTGTAGAGTCAATATTAACCGATATTCCTGTGTATGCTAATGCTTGGTTAATACTACTGCTCAAGATTGTTATCCAATCAGTATAAACAGACAAAACAATCGGTATAGGAATGCGTTCACCGATAACTTTTCCCTTGAGCGCTGGGACTAAACCGGCTTTGAGAATTGAACTTTTACCTACACCAGATGGTCCATAAATAACTGTGAGTTTGTAGTCAGCGCGGGCAATTCTTTCAATTAAGCGATTAACATCTTGTTGCCGTCCAGAAGCAGATATTTCTTGAGCAATTTCTTCAGGAATAAACGGTATTTTGTGAGGTTCTAGTACTGGGTTAATTCTAGGGCGTTGTGGCTGTAATTGACTTGCTCCGATAAAGGCACGAAACCCATACTGATGTTCTATTTTAATTTTTTCTTGCTTCAGCTTAAAAGCTTCTGTATAGTTATGACACTCAAAAAAGTAAAGCGATCGCAGTTCCTCTAAAATTTCTAAGTAGAGTAATGGCTGATGTTGTAGCTCACAAACTACCCTCGCCCATTCCAAGTTATTGATAGCTTCCTCACACTCACCCAAATGCCGTTGTGTGCGTGCTAGCAATAGAAGATACCAACTTTCTTGTCGTCGTCTTCGCAAAGCGTCTCGCAAAGAAACTTGTGTTACTTCTTCGGAGATAGAAAGCGCTGTATTTGCTAATTCATGAGCCAGTACCCAATTCGATTCTGAAGCCGCCACATTTGCCAAAAAACCATAATTTTGAGCAACTTGTGCGGGAGTTCCATAAGTTTTATGTAGGTGTAATGACTTTTGAGCTAATTCTTTTAAGTCATCCCAGGCTTGTAAACGTTGTAGCATTTCACAAGCAGGCAAAATGAATTTAGCAACTAAGTCTTCTCTTTGTACCTCCTCCAATAGCTCCAAGCATTGTTTAAACCACGACAGAGCATGTTCGCAATAGCTACTAGTATTCTGGTATAAGTCTGCCATTCGGTGATAACAAAGCCCCAGGTGGAATAGTACTATTGCTTGCTTGAGTAAAGATGAAGGGGACATAGGTTGAGGACATGAGAGAGGCAAAGAAGAATTACTCTCCCACTCTGCGACTCTCCTTGCTTCCTGCTGCCATAATGCTAGGCTTCTTTGATAATTGGCTAAAGCACCATTAATTTGATCGTTGGCGTATTTATCTCGCCCCAACACAAATTCTAAACTAGCTTCTAATCCTGGTGTTAATTTAACGCCATACAGACGTAGTAAATCATTACGGGCTGATTCTATTTCGTGGCGGTGTTGTGACTTAGGATCTAAATCTAGGAAAGCATTAGATAAAAACGTTTCAGCACCTGCTTCTAAAACTTTCTCAAATAGAGATTCTTCCTCTTGAGAGATCAAAGCAATTAAATCTGCTTTGGCCATTTCAAATTTAATAGTGGTTGCAGCCCAGCTTTTGAAATCAGGCGCTAATCTTGAAAGCAATGATGCTACTTCATCCTGTAGCCACAACACTAGTGGAAATGGAAAAGTAGTAGCATAGATATCTCGTGCTTGGTTGATACCTGTAAGTAAGTTTTCTAGGTCGGTAGTTGATTCAATACCGAAAATCATTACAGCAGACGGTAAAGAGTCTGTAAGGACGGCAGGATTATCTAAAGATAGTTCTGAGATTATTGTGCTGTGTAAAGAAGTAGTTGATGGATTGAGAACGATTTCTCTGATATTAATTTCTTTAGTATTCGAGCGAATATTCTCTAACATTTGCTCGCGTAATCGCCCATAGTTGCATCGAACTAAAATCAGAGCAAATTGACCTTCGGAAAGCGCGATCGCTCTAATCAATCTTTGTAAAGTATGCTGATTTTCTTTGGTGTAGACGCGTAGCTGTTTGTCATTAGTCATTGGATATGGGGCATTGGATATGGGGCATTAGATATGGGACATTGGTCATTTGTTAGTGAACGAATGACCAATCACAAATGACAATTGACTGTTACTTGTTTTGTTGCCAAGCCAAAACTTTGTCTGTTTCTGCCAAGGCTGGACTGATGCCAAACCAGCGCCCCACAGGATCGCGATATTCAAATAGATACATACTTCTTAGTAAGCTCTGATAGTCAGACTCACCTTTAACTCTCTGCTGCTGTACTACTTCAAACAGTAATTCCCACTGGGATTCATCAATAGCTAGTAACAGATCGTCGCGATAATCCTTAATCACTGCTTCCAGGCAATCCCCAGAAAAAGGCGGATCTTGTCGTTGCAGGCAGCTATAAAGTAAACCTAATAAGTTACGAATGTGACCACCACTAACGCGACATAGACGATCCAAGGTTTGGGAGCGGTCGAATAATTCTGTAATTAATAACAGTCTGCTATCTAAAGGAACTTCTGGAAAAGCTCTAGCTAGAACTAACTGGCGCACTAGTGACATTCCTGGTTCGTAGTCACTGCCATCTCTTTGCCGCACCAATACCATCGGTAGTACTTTTGGTGCAATCCCTCCCCCCAGACGATTTTTCAGTGTCTCATACTCATTGGAAAAAATTAACGTTAGGGGAATTGTGTAAACTAGGTGGCATTTAAGTCGGCGTAACTGTTCGCCTCGGTCAATGAAGAGATATTCTGGTTGCGATCGCCCGGATGCTAAGGGACGCATATCCACTCGATCCAAATTATCTACAATCACTACCAGTCCTTTTTGACCCCTTAGCTTTAGCTGTTCAACAGCCTTTTCTAAAATCTCTTCGTTAATCGCCTGCAAAATACTATTGGTACGTGGTTCCAGATATTGCCTCAATTGATTCCGCATCTGGGTGCTATCTTTGGTTTTGGCGGTAATTTTGGCAATACCCAAGGACAACTCTGCTTGTCCAGAAAGCTCTATGGGGCTTTGCAAAAAATCGCCTACTTCTTTAAACAAATTGGTAAAGTAACCAGGTTTGAGTTTGATGCTAATCCCTTCTAAACTGGCACTGACTTGACGGGCTACACTCAGCAAAATATCGCTGATATCAATATCTGCCATGTCTAAGTCTTGACTGGACTCAAAATAAACCACATGGAATCCTGCCAATTCTAGTTCTGTCTTGAGGCGCTGCAATTCCGTTGACTTACCGCAGCCGATATGACCCGTAAATAACTGACAAGTTGGCTCGTCAGGAGAAATACGAATGATAGTTCGTTGCAATTCTTCGACAATTTTGCAACCACGTACATCAGCAAAATCTATGTAATACTGCCGATCTAGTACGTTACTTATATTGAGCGTGTAGCTAGGGTTACATGCTTTATAAAAACGTGACAAATTTAATGTCGTTTTCATGTATGTAGAGGTTTATGTAGATGCAGCTTAGTTTGGATTTTTTATACAATAAATCCCTATCTAGGATGTAGACACTGGATTGATCCACAAGGTGGTAGTGTCTTGCAAAAGACAGCGCTTGTTGCCAGATTACTGTCAGTAGTATGGTAGAGATTTAATTGACCCTAATAGCGAATGGCATTAAGATAATGCAAACCCATTATCTACAAAGCTTTGGGGTGTGGGGTGTAGGGTGTGGGGTATAGTGACGTTCGCGCCAGCGTTGCGTAGCAAAGAAATTTGTTTATGTTCGCACTTATTTTTACTTTTCTTGATTTTTTCCGAACCTACCCTCTATACCCATACCTGGCAAGGATTTCATCTTTTATTGGTGCCGTTCGACCTGTCAGGTCTTAAGCATATCTGTCCTTTTTACACCTGCCATTGAGGTTTTGACAATCTCTCCCTTCTGTTCGACCTGCCACAAAATTATATTGCTGAGGAATTAAGTAAAAAAAGCTACAAATTTTCATGGTTCTCAGTTGGGATAGCTGATGGGTCTAACTGGTATGAATTATAGCAAGGTATACAGAGACATCGGAATACTTATTTATCATTTCACATTCTATTTGTCAAGAAAGCAAAATCCCACACATCTCAATTAATATTTTGTAATCTTTAAGGAAAAATCTTCAAAAATAACTTGTCAAAAAGACTACAGTCAGTTAAAAATGGACACCGGAAACTTTAATAGGACTAATTACTAGCGCCATAATCATTGTGTAGTTACTGTAAAGTGTTACTAAAAATAAAAAAAGTCTTGAGGAGAGCGGCTAAAAGATGCCAACAGTGTTTACTGAAATTAATAATGATACGAGCTTGTCAAGGAATTTAGATTGCAATCAAAAAGGGGTGTGAATGGCTGGCATAATATCAGTTTCCCGCACGCATCTAGCCCAGCGCCGTCAGAAATTGCGTCGGCAGCGGCAGATGAAAATTATTCAAGCTATTTGGCGAACCTTTGCCATTACTGGTTTGGCGGGTGGATTGTTGTGGGTGGCAGTTCAACCGATGTGGATGCTAAAGGTTCCCAAACAAATAGTGATGAAATCAGGTAATAAATTGCTGTCAGATCAAACAACTCAGTCATTGTTGGTGCTATCTTACCCTCAGTCTTTGTGGCGGATTGAACCGTCAGCGATCGCTAAATCTTTGAAGAAACAACCAACTATTGCCCAAGCGATCGTCAGACGCCGCCTATTTCCTCCTGGATTAATCATTGAAATCCAAGAACGAGTACCTGTAGCGGTAACTCAAACACGTGGCAACAAAAAAGTAACAATCGGCTTGCTAGATGCAAGTGGGGCCTGGATGCCTTTAGAAAAATATACATCACTGAATCCTACTAGAAAATTACCCAATCTCAGAGTAATTGGCTTGCCAAATCAATACTGCCTTTACTGGACTCAACTCCATGAAGCTGTAAGCCAAAGTCCCGTGAAAGTGATGGAAATTGATTGCCAAAATCCAACAAATTTAATTTTGAAAACAGAATTAGGAAATGTGCATCTTGGTGTTCCAGGCCCCCAATTGTCTGAACAAATTAAGGTACTCGCCCAAATGCGTCATTTAGCAACAAAATTTAATTCTGGTCAAATAGAGTATATCGATCTGAAAAATCCTGAACTTCCATTAGTACAAATGAACCAAAAAGACCAAAAATTAACTCCCAAAATTCCTAAAAACATTTAGCGTGTTTATTATTTTGATAGTTCCTAGTAAATTAAGAAGCTTTATGCTGATAAATATATTTATTATTTTCAGTTTTCCAGCAAATCGCCCGAAAATCGGCATTAACTTTTAATTAAAATGAGAAAATCAATCATAAAATCTCTATTGCGAGTAACAGACCTTCAATTGTTACCCTAACATCTAATAGTAGGGTGCAAGATGCCAGACAGTCTAATGATGGTCTATAGCGTACAAAACGCCTTCTGACCATACATTTCTTACTAAACCCAGTGCAAAAAGAGAACATTGCTTAAGCTTTTCATTCAGATTCAGACTCGTGAGCAGAGGTCCCCGATCAGAACGGTTTATGCCGCCATCCAAGTGCAGAGGCAAAAAAGCTCTGGCTTTGGTCTGTTGAGGACACTTCCAAAGACAGTTTACCGAAGTTTCAATCTGTAACGAAAAATGCCAGCCAAAGTTGCGTAAGCATTGCTTCTGGGCAATAAGTTTGGACTGTTCTGTGCTGTAATTCCTATTAGGTGACGAAATCTCTTAGGAAATCTTGATTTGTTGGCCGCACTAGTGAGGGTTCTTGTAGGATAGACTATTGCTCCAACAAAGTGTCCATTGAGACCACCCAAACAACAAATTAATCAGGTATAGTCTGACAAGTAAATTCTTGCTTAGTTTAACTTAAGCATAAGTAAGTAGAAGGTAAATTTTGTATCTAAAGCTGCAATTATGCCCAATGGTAAAACTTATTAACAATATTATTATTGAGGCAGAGAAGATACGCTGTAGTGTGTCTTTACAAGTTATACCCGCTGCTGAGAATAATGAAGAGATTAATGTCTGGTTGAAGTTATACAGGTCAGTTTTAGATAAATATAGGTATACTTCTCTAGAATTGGCTGTGCGATCGGCTGTGTCAAAAGCTTATCCCATAGCAAATTTTCGCACTGCCAATTCTGTTAGGCTTGGCAGTAGTGAAAACAATAAAGAACAACGCCATATTATTGTGGCATTGTCAAACTAAAGTTGACTCTTAGGTGAATAACACCTGAAAAAGTCGTTTATCTACCCTTTCACAAATCCAATGACACTTGATAATAACCAAGGACTTAACTATAAAAATTCCCAATCTACGGGACAGCCGGGGTTCTCTCTGGCAGTTAACTCGACTAATCCCTTCAATAATTCTGGGCTGAACTTCGGGCAAAATCACGATAATAAAAAAATTTCTCCGGAAAATAGCCGAATTGGTGAAATTGTTCCTGGCCGGGTCGCCAACATCAAAGTGATTGGTGTCGGTGGTGGTGGCGGCAATGCTGTTAACCGCATGATCGAGTCTGATGTCTCTGGGGTAGAGTTTTGGTCAATTAACACTGATGCCCAAGCTCTTACCTTAGCTGGCGCTCCAAGTCGATTGCAAATTGGGCAGAAGCTAACGAGGGGTTTAGGAGCTGGTGGTAATCCTGCCATCGGTCAAAAGGCAGCTGAGGAATCACGGGACGAAATTGCTACGGCTTTAGAGGGTGCAGATTTAGTATTTATCACTGCTGGTATGGGGGGTGGTACTGGGACGGGTGCAGCACCAATCGTGGCAGAAGTGGCCAAAGAAATGGGTGCTCTCACTGTTGGTGTAGTCACACGTCCATTTGTTTTTGAGGGACGCCGCCGCACCAGTCAAGCAGAACAAGGTATTGAAGGACTAAAAAGTAGAGTAGATACACTGATCATTATTCCCAACAACAAACTGCTGGAAGTGATCCCCGAACAAACGCCTGTGCAAGAAGCTTTTCGTTATGCAGATGATGTACTGCGGCAAGGGGTGCAAGGTATTTCTGATATCATCACGATCCCCGGTTTGGTAAACGTTGACTTTGCTGATGTCCGAGCAGTTATGGCAGATGCGGGATCGGCATTGATGGGAATAGGCGTTAGTTCTGGAAAATCTAGAGCCAGAGAAGCTGCGATCGCAGCTATTTCTTCACCATTACTAGAGTGTTCTATTGAAGGCGCTAGAGGGGTAGTCTTTAATATTACAGGTGGTACTGACCTGACTTTGCATGAAGTTAATGCAGCGGCAGAAGCAATCTATGAGGTAGTCGATCCCAACGCCAATATTATTTTTGGGGCTGTAATTGATGACAGGCTCCAAGGTGAGGTAAGAATTACTGTAATTGCCACTGGATTTACAGGTGAAGTGCAAGCTGCGGTACAACAAAGCGTGGCTAACGTTCGAGTAGCACCTAATACCTCGAAGCGTCCAACAACACAGCAACCGACAGTTAATCCCCCAACCTCAACTCCAAGTTCAACTCCAACCCCAACTCCAATTCCAGAACCAAAGGAAAAACCTGGATTAGATATCCCTGATTTTCTGAGAAACCGACGTACACCAAGGAATTAAAAGATTTGGGATTTTAGATTAACTTAGCAGTGTTAGGTCAGGCTAAACGCTGTATAAAATCTGCTACTTCCACCAGGGTTTTACCAAGGGCAGGGATAAGCAATCTTTTGCTGTACCCAATTTTGCCAATTGGTAAAAAAGCTTGTCAACGCTACTTTATAGAATGAATTTGGGCAGGAGTCTATTAGCTTGCATGTCCAACTATGCTTTCAGAACAAAACAATAAGAATACCTGCCCAACTATGGATGCATCACCGATAGCGCAGTGTTAGCGAGTTTTCTCTCAAAGAGAGACGCCAAGGGCCAGGGCGTTAGTGAGTCATTGAGTGTCACAGCCAATCAGAGACATGAATGCATCTACCCCTCGCGATCTACTAAAACTCATATTCCATATAAGTAAATATATTTACTTAAAAAAGTAGCGTAAGAAACCAGCCCACGCAAGTGTCCGAAAGAAGTCTGTTTGCTGAGGAATAGAGCATCAAACAAAAAAATGTAAATTATTTTTTGATTTTTAGTGTCTGTTCAATCCATTGAATAACCTGATATCCAAGGTGAGTATCATCTAGGCGGTCAATCTCACGAATTCCGGTAGGACTAGTGACGTTAACTTCAGTTAGGTAGCCACCGATAACGTCAATACCCACAAAAATTAAGCCATCTTGGCGTAAGCGTTCGGCTACTTGGGTACAGATTTCATATTCTCTTGGGGTAATTTCGGTTTGAGCGACTGTACCACCAGTTGCCATATTATTGCGAAAATCAGTTCCGCTAGAGAGGCGATTGAGCGCACCAATTGGTTCGCCATTGAGCAGAATAATTCGCTTATCTCCTTCTTTTGCCTGTGGTAAATAGGTTTGTACCATTACTGGCACTTTACCTTGGAGGGTACTGAGTTCAACAATAGAGTTAAAATTGCGATCGCCTGATTGCAAAAATAAAATTCCTTCGCCAGCTTTGTTACCCAGCGGTTTAAGAACCCCTGCTCCCTTTGCTTCCACAAATTGCCGGATAAACTGCTTATCAGCACTGACAATCGTTTCTGGAATCGCTTCGGTAAACTGAAGGGCGTACATTTTTTCATTTGCCCCTCGGATGCCACTGGGACTGTTAATTACCAAAGTTTTATTTTGGTCAATGTAATCCAGAATATAGGTGGCATAGAGGTAGGAATCATTGACAGGTGGATCTGTCCGCATAAATACGGCGTCCATTGTCTCTAAAGCAGTTAAGGAGGAATCGCTCAACTTATACCAAAGATTCGCCGCTACCCAGCGTCCCTCTAGCAACTGTACTGGTACAAGTTCGACTCGCTGTAGGACAGCCCAAGCTTTGCCCTCCACCACACTCAGCAGATTTGCCTGAGTTATCCAGACTTCGTGTCCCAGGATTTGCGCTGCCTCAATTAGGGCAACACTGGTGTCATGACACGGGTCAAGTAGATGGATGGAATCAATGATAAAAGCCAGTTTCACCCTTTATACCTCAATCACCAAGAAATTAAATGGTTATTCAATTATTATCTCTTGATGCTCTCACCAATTGATGTATATGTGTACTACTGAGTAGAACCTGGAGGGTAAAGTCTTGTGGACAGATTGGTTTTGTGAGGAAGCCCGTAGATAAGGCAGCGTGCTGTTTTTCTAGAGTTGTAGCGACTGCCGCGTAATTTGCAGCGGCTTGTCGCTAGGGCAATATCTTCTGAATCTATACGCTATTGCTAGAAGTTAGTAGCTCATCCAGCTTGCCTTGACTATCTAAAGCGTGGATATCATCACAACCACCAATATGATCGTCATTGATGAAAATTTGTGGTACAGAGCGCCTTCCATTTGCTCTTTGAGCCATTTTATTTCTGGCTGCTTCATCTCCATCAATACTGTATTCGATAAATTCAACACCCTTGTTTTTCAGTAAACTTTTGGCACGAATGCAAAACGGGCAAGTCCTCCAAGTGTAAATTTCTACTTTTGCAGCCATGATGTCCTCAACTTGATTTAATACTTTTTAATTTTAGAGCTTTGCCACTGACTGTGGCTGCTTTATCCCTTCATGACCTAATCTACAGAAGGCGTTGATGTAAGTAGGCAAATATAAATAAAAGTAGTGTTAAGTAATGTAAACAATATATTAGCTTGTAATGTACCCCTTTGGAGAAGCAAGCTACGCGTAGCGTCTCTACAAACCTTTAATTATTTACGTAGCTTTATTTAGACTCCAAAGTTAAGCTAGCTAAATATGTAGATTATTTTTATTTTACATTCGACCTAACAAACTATTAATATTTCAGTTGAAATGCTAGCAATAGCAGTAATTATATTGAGATTATTTCTATCGCTTAAATTTTTTCGCTACTAAGCGTTAGTTAAAAAGCAAGAATTATTTGTGTGAGTTCTAGTTTAGCGTTTCTTACCTCTAACAAAAATGGGTTTAGAAGTGCTTATGCTGTTCTAAACCCATATTTAAGCTCCCTCCTACTAAAACTCAGCAGTGTGGTTTAATTTTGGGAAATATTTTTTTTGTTTTTCTTCTGGAGCCTGAAAACACCCAAGGCAAATAATCCTAATGCTGCGGTTGTACTGGGTTCAGGTACTTTTCTCGGTTGAGGTGCAGGTGCAGGAGGTTGATAGTAAGGCGGTACTGACGGTGCAGGTGCTGGTGCAGGTGCTGGTGCAGGTGCTGGTGCTGGTGCTGGTGCTGGTGCTGGCGCTGGAGCAGGTGCTGGAGCTGGCGCTGGAGCAGGTGCTGGAGCAGGTGCTGGAGCAGGCGCTGGAGCAGGCGCTGGAGCAGGTGCTGGCGCTGGAGCAGGTGCTGGAGCAGGTGCTGGAGCTGGCGCTGGAGCAGGTGCTGGCGCTGGTGCTGGAGCGGGAGCTGGAGCTGGCGCTGGAGCAGGTGCTGGTGCTGGAGCGGGAGCTGGCGCTGGAGCTGGCGCTGGAGCTGGCGTTGGAGCTGGCGCTGGTGCGGGAGCTGGAGCTGGTGCTGGTGCGGGCGCTGGTGTTGGTGATATGCCTGCAAGTTTGCTACTTCCCGAACGGCTAGAACCTGGAAGTCCTACACTCATTACACGCAAGCCAAAGTCTTGATTGAAGAACTGATCAAGATTTAAGGCTGCTGTACTGTGAGACAGGACAAAGGTTGCTGTTTGAAAGTCATCTTTCCCGCCCTTTAAACCTTGCTGACCAATTTCTACACCGTATTCAAATTTGTGGGTATTTCCATCACCGTTCAGATTAGCTTGACCGACACTTTGAAGCTGTCCGGCGGTGTTATATGCAGTCTCCGTTATGGGTACGCCCAAACCTGTGACTTTGAGGCCAGATAGAAGCGAGTTATCTTTAATGTTGAAAAAGACTCCGCGTATATCGCCGATATTTTTGTAGGTTGAGTCAGTCAAAAATTCCACTTTAAACTGAACCTTTCCAGCACCCGCTACTGTGTCATCTAAAGTGTATTTAACTTGCAGCGGATCGCCTGTAAAGTTAGTGGCAGTGAAACTCATAGAGGCGGCATTAGCAGGGTTGAACGAAGAGGTAGATACAGCTATACCCGCAGCCGCTATCAAAGAAGATCCTAGCCGAATAGAAAAGACTCTTGCCATGATTAATTTACTAAATAATAGTCGTTATATACAGAAATTTTTGTTAATTTCAACTTCAATTTTCTCCTTATATTTTTTAAGTGTCTGCTGTTTTTCACAGTTTTATTGATATCTTTATTAATGGGTTTATTTATATAAATAATTATTGAATAGATAGTATTAACACTTAGATGAGCAAGTTTGTTTATCACTAAAAATATTAAATTTGTTTTTTGCCATATACTGCATGTGCAACAAATACTATAAGAATAAATACCGTTTAATATTGGCTTTATAAATTGAAAAAATTTTGCACTGCAAACTAAGCCTCTTCAATGCCTATCGCATAAGAGCTTTTAAAGATTATGTGTGGACGAGACAATAAAAATGCTTTCCACAAAAAGTAGAACCAATTTAAGCAACCATAGATTTTACCAGAGGGTTGAGTCAGATGTATTTACCTAACTCAACCCTCTGGTAATTGCCGAAGGTATTGTCTAACTGCTTAAATTCGCTTATCGACGTATCCAGCCGTTGATTGTAAAACGGCTATCAGCAAAAGCTTTAGACGGACAAATCACAGGCTTCACTTCGTGCATATATCGGCTGATGAAAAATACAATACTATTGTTGCGCGGTTCAATAGTCTTAAAAGACTCTGCATTGACATAAAAGTTATTTTCAATTTTGCTGTCATAAATTAGTAATTCACCACCAGAAAACTGCTTTGGCTCTCGATTAAAGTAATAAACGTATGTAAGTTCTCTTGTAGCAGTTTCTGGGCTGCCATTGTCATTATGGATTTTGTAATAATTACCATGATTATGTGCTGTCAGTTGACTTTCTATTTGAGATACCGAAAATGATGGTAACCCTAATTTGCTAATTACATCAGGAATCATCTCCTGAATACGCTTGATAATCAGATCAGCAAATTCGGGAAACGAGTAGAGAACCATTGACTGGCGATAATCTTTATCTTGGGTAGAAGTATTAGTCGGCACAAAATCTGACTTTTTGTCTAACACATATTTAATTAATCGTTCATATTCTTTCTGAGATAAAAAGTTATCTATTTGTATATAATTAGAATTTAAAATATCAGTAGATGGAAGTTGTACATCTTCTACTTGCTGTATCCAAATAGGAGGTTCTGTTACTACACCCACAAGGCGATCGCTTGAAAAACACAAAGCAGAATGACCTTCATTTATGGGAAGTTGAAATAAAGTGTGAGAAGTAGACTCTTGTTTATAAGCACGACCCACAATTGTTGTTAGCAGACTATGTAGTACAGGTGCATCTGATTTTAAATAAACAGTATATTGATGTCCTCCAGTTAAAAGAAGCTGAACTTTGACATCTTTAGACTCTTCCAACTCCTGCGAAGGTGATTGCATAAACTTTGCCTGCTATGATGTTAATAGCTGGGACACTTATTAAAAGTCATACTGAAAGGCTAATATAGCGCTCCAATTCCAAATATATAAAATGCCCAGTAATCAATGGTTCTAGCACGTATTTTCTAATATTGTCATTCAGCAAATTCCACATAAACTGCATAAACTGCTAAAGCTTACTGAAGTAGTAATATTATTCATCTTCAAAAGTTAATGCCGTAGTCAAGACAACTACGGCATTAATAATGCTAATTCAAAAATTTATTTTCCGTATTTACTGGGAGTCAACGGCGTATTCAATCAGCTTGGCAAGGCGCTGACGTAAGGTTTCTAATCCCAAGCGCTGACTCGCAGAAATAAATACCGCCAGGGGAAATTCTTCCCTAGCTAGAGCTAGTGTCTCACTATTGGCTTGATCGATCTTGTTAAAAACAACTAGCGCCGGGCCAGGAGTTATTGGCATTTGTGCCAAAATTTCTCTGACTGAGCGAATATGACGTAACCAAGCAGGATGAGACAAATCCACTAAATGTAGTAGGGCATCGGCTTCTGTGACTTCCTCCAAAGTGGCGCGGAAGGCATCCATTAACGATGCAGGCAGTTCGTGTATAAACCCTACTGTATCTGTAATCAGAATTTCCTGATGTTCATTGGTTTCGCCATAAGGAATCGCCAGACGGCGCGTGGTGGGATCGAGAGTAGCAAATAACTGGTCGGCTGTATAAACTTCTGCATTAGTGAGAGCATTCAACAGGGTAGATTTACCAGCGTTGGTATATCCAACCAAAGCTACTGAGGGAACTTCTTGATGCTGTCGTCGCTGCCGTAGGCGCGAACGATGGGCTTGCAACTGAGTTACTTCTTTTTGCAGTCGGGAAATGCGCTGCCCAATGGCACGGCGTTCAGTTTCCAGTTTGGTTTCACCAGGGCCACGAGTCCCAATACCACCACCCAATCGGGACATGGTGCGACCTCTACCAGCCAGTCGCGGTTGCATGTATTCTAACTGTGCTAGTTCTACTTGCAACTTACCGGCACGGGATTGAGCGCGTTGGGCAAAGATATCCAAAATTACTTCGGTGCGGTCAACCACCCGGATGCCAATTTGCATTTCTAAGTTGCGGACTTGGGAGGGTGAGAGGTCGCGGTCGAAGACAACGAGGTTGACTCCTAGTGTTTGGGCAGTTAGGGCAATTTCTTGCACTTTACCTTCGCCAACTACAGTTTGGGGATGAACGCGCGATCGCTTTTGTTGTATTGTCTGTAATACATCTCCCCCAGCAGTATCAACTAAACGTGCCAATTCCACTAGAGTGTCCTGGAATTGTAGGGGAGTCATCTCACTAGTCATCAGCCCCACAATCAGCACGCGATCGTGGTCAGCATCTACTTCCTGGGCGATAAATTCGCGCTGGAATTCCGCTTCCAGATTTTCCACCAAATCTACTAAATCCTGGTCTGCCAGATCGTCTAAGTCCAGAGGTGGCGATATATTCCAACTTGGAGTTTGGATTTGGCTTTCCTCTACCTTGAGAGCCGCAGGACTAGTAATCAGGGTGCGAGACTCTTGGGGTGTCAGATGAGCTAGATAAGCTTCCTTGACATACCCAGTTGCACCGCCTCCCCGCCGTGTAAATCCAGTTCCGGTAATATTTAGGACAACTAGGGCATCTAAGCGTTGCAGTGCCATCGCCGTGAGCGCCGCTTCGTTGGGCGGTTCTGGCTTGAGATGGGTAGCAATACAACGAATACCACTGAGTCGTTCTGCACCGTAACGGGGCAATTCCATCGGTGGTATTTGCGTTTGGCGCGGTGTGCCTACCCCGACGCGAATCACTTGTCCGCGACGGTTGATGTAAGCGCACACAGGCTGATTGACTTCTGTGCTAATTGCTGCCAGACGCTGGGAAAACTCAGGCGTGGTGATGCGATCGCCTGGTATGCGCTGGTGATACAGCCGCTGTAGTTGCTTCAGCTGGCTGGACTTCAGACCTTGGAGATTTCCAAAAATAGTTTCTATAGGCGTTTTTGACCAGTTAAATGGCCCCCCGAATCCTTATATGTCTATTTTACAACAGGGTTTAGGCTCCTATCTCTCTCCTTTGAGGGATGCATTGTGAATTTGTTCGCGGGGATATTGATTTGAGGTTATTTTATTTTAGTAATCTCTGTCTGCACCTCGGTATAGGAAAATCTCTATTTCCGTATTCTTACAAAAGAGAAACTGGGGTCAGAGTCTTGCGCCAGCGTTTCACCGCTGTTTGTAATTCTCCCGACAACCAACTATCAAATTGCGGATAAACTGGCAAACGAGGCATCAATTCCCACCCCGCAGGCTGTAAAATTTCTCTTAATGCTTGTTCCTGAACATGAGGATAATCGGGATTCACTTCATCTTTTGGCCCTATTCCACCTAAATCTCGCGCTCCAGCTTCAATACAAGCGAGTAACCATAGGTCATCTTTAACTAAATTCGGCGGAATTTGAATAGTAATATCTGGTGGTAAAATCTGACGTGCTTTAGCAATTACTTCTGGTAACTGATGAAGGTCAAAAGGTGGTGCATCAAAGGTTTGCTGATATCCTGGACTATGAGGTTGCAGGATAACTTCTTGAATATGGTGATAACGCTGATGTAGTTGAGATATAGCTGTTAATGTTTCCCACCAATCATCTACAGTTTCCCCAATTCCCAACAGTAATCCAGTTGTAAAGGGAATCTGCAACTCTCCCGCCCATTGCAATTGTTGTAAACGGATTTCTGGTAATTTACTCGGTGCGTGCCGATGTACACTCTTTAACAATGTTGGCGTTAACTGTTCCAACATCAGCCCCATCGAAACATTCACACGCTTGAGCTTTTGCATTTCTTCAAAACTCAGTGGCCCTACATTTGTGTGAGGTAAAAACCCCATTGAAAGCGCTAATTCACACAAATCATAAATCCGCCCAAACCACGCCTGACGCTTTGGCGAATGGGGATGTACTTCACCGCTAAGTATGAGAATTTCACAGACTTTTTTGTTTTGAAGTGGTTTTAAAATACTGTCTGCATCTGAAATACTCATCCAGGGACTTTTACCCGGTTCGCTGCGAAAGTTACAGTAGCTACACCGATTAAAGCACTCGTAAGTGGGAACGATTGTATAAGCAGGGCTATAAGTTACAACACGAGAATGATTAATTAACATAAATAAGCAGAATAAATTTGCTCTTAGTAAGCAGCAACAGACTTATTTTAAGGGCTGGAGACCCTGACTACAAACCTTTAATTATTCACGCTCACTAACTTATTAGATAAACAAGAACTATTTTGCTTTGTAAATTTCTGGTAACTGCCACCAAGGAACATGGGGATACTCGTGGTGTTCTTCGTGGTAGCCGAAATGATAGCACGTGATAAATGACCACCAAATTGGACGGCTAATAGTTTGGGCACAATGAGGCTGAATATAGCCTTCGCTTGGTTCACTATGTGGAAGGAAAGTACCAAAATAAAATAATTGGAATGAACTTAAAAGCGAAGGAAGCACCCAAAAGGTTATTAGATTAGCATGGGGTATATGAAAGATGTGATTAGCAAATTGATAGATAAGAGTCAGAGCAATAATTTGCCCCCAACTCCAGTAACCCTTCATAAAATGGAAATACCAAGCAAAGAAGTTTTTGTGTTTACCATTATGGAAATCTGGGTCTATTTGACTTGCTGGATTGTGGTGATGCACCCAATGTTTTTGCAATAATTTTTGATAGGGTAAAAGACCATAAAGGGATAGGGTCAATGTTCCAATAAAATGATTAATCTTGGGGTTCTGGGGAAATACTACCCCATGCATAGCATCATGAGATGTAATAAATAATCCGGTATATAAAAATGTTTGCCCTAATATAATAGGCAATAACATCCAAAATTTTACTTTGGAGATGTCAAGGGAAAGTAATAAACTCAGGCTAATCACCCATAGGCTCACAATGACAATAGCAATGAAAAGCCCGTTAAACTGAGATTTACTTCTCACTACTGGAGTCAGTTTTGTTTGATGACTGGGTGGTTTTTCTAACTGGATCACGCTTTTACTCCGCCTAGCATTCAGATGAAAATTCCAAAAATATAGTTATGACTAAAACTACTAACCGATAAAATCTGTTAGTGGTCAATGTTTTACACTGGACAATGCCAATACTCAGAATTATGTATAAATATTAAGATACTTTAACTAGTATTACACAAGCAACTGCTATTCTACAAACTGTTTTCGGTTGGAAGGTTGGGTGATACAAGTAAAGGCACTGAAAAAGTTTGTATCTACTATAACCAGTGTCTTATCTTCGATACTTTGGATATAATCTCAGCCTGTAACAAAGATGGTCAATAATTAGCGGGGAGTTTAGGAAATGAGATGAAGTACGTCCCGCACTACGCTATAACCATTGAGATCCCAAAGTAAGTAAGCTAGAAAACCGATCATAGCCAAGCGACCGTTCCAAAGTTCAGACTGAGGAGTTAGCCCAAGATCGCCAGCATTGCGGTCTTTGCCATTGTATGCAGTCTCAGTTTTATCACTAGGATAAAGTGCCATTGTTAAGTTCTCTTAAGAAGCTAATTACTTAGTTCATATTACTTAACTTACTTAGTGGGCGCTATCTGTCTCTAGTTTCAAAGTAGAAGCAACTCTAAAGAATGAGATTTTAAGCAGGTTTAAGAAATATTTATCTAACCAAAGTTCAATAATAAATCTTATTAGCTAATAGAGCAGAGGTATTTTTACCAAACAACTGCTAATGAAAACTTGTAATAACTAAAAAACTATTTTGGATATGATAAAAAATCTAACGAAAGTTAGAAGGTTTCTAGGGTGCTATTACCCAAACTATATATAAATAAGTTTGAAAAACTTCAAGTATGATTCCTACGGTACTGATTACAGGTGCTTCTGAAGGCATTGGCAAAGCAACGGCTCTTTTATTGGCACGATGAACTCGTGCTTGCAGCTCGTCATGCTGACAGCTTGAGAATGTGCTGAAAAATCCGGTGGTGGAGAAGCCTGTTGATATGACAAATGCTATCTGGAATGCGGTCAAGAATAAGAAATCAGAAGTGATGATTGGTTCGGCGAATTTATCGCAAGCTTTGTATGGCTTGTTTGCTAGTTTGATAAAGTGGGTTTCGCGGCAAGGGTTGAAGAATCAGGATAATTAATCTTTGCTGCCAGAACATTCTGCTATTGTGACTCACATTCTTGTTTAGTCACATAGTGGCGATAGCGAAACATTGCTTCTAGTTGCACTTGCACTAACCAACCGCTGACAAATTCAACTGTTCCTCCACCAGGCATAGAGAAGGAAATAGCGTCAGTTAATCTGGTTTTGCCATTTTCCGTTTCAAATTCATGTCGATGTACCCAAGATTCAAAAGGCCCAGATATCTGTTCGTCGGTAAACAGGCGATATTTTTCACATTCAGTATGACGCGCTAACCAAGTTAAGGGTAATGGGCCGAGAAATAAGCGGAATTCGGTGATAGCACCCACGTTTAGCCCTCCCTCACGACGAACGACTTGGACTGGCTGCCAAGGTGGATTCAACAGTTGCAAAATATCTGGCCTTTCGTGAAATTTCCAAACTACTTCTGGTAACGCATTTATTACTGAGGAATGTTTAAAGTGCAGCATGGAAAGAAAAACCTAAAATTCAACTTTCGGATTCGGTATCAATCTCGATATCTAGGGTATCTTCATCAACCCGCACATACAAAATATTTGGGTTACAACAAACTTGACAATCTTCAACGTAAGATTGCTGTCCTCCAGCACTAAAATCAATAAAAGTTAAGTTCGGTTCGCCGCAATAGGCGCAGTAATACTCACCTGTGTTTTGCATCAAGTTTTCAGCTATGAATTCAATGGTATTGGGCATTGGGCATGGGGCATGGGACATTGGGCATTGAATATCGAATATTAATTTTTAATTTCCAGTCCCTAGTTGCTAGCCCCCAGTACTGGCTGTAATTCTTTTGGAGATGGATTGATATAACTCTGAGCATCAGCCAAATGCTTTAGTAGTGTAGACTGTGGCAGAGGCCCTTGCAAGTGACTCCAGGGTAATACTTGTTCTGTTGACCATTCGGCGTGGACGTAGAAATCTAAGTCTGGGATTTGTCCTTTGAGTTGTTTGAAAGCACGTTTGTAGCTACCCAAGGAGTCGCCAAAGTCACGAGTAAGTTGGAGGAGTTGGGAGAGTCTGCGATCGCCTCTCGATAACAAAGCTTGTATAATCGACCAATTATAGCTTTCTGGGCGAAACTCTATTCCCTGTGGTTTTAGCTGTTTTTGCAAAAACTGCAACCGCTTTTCGGCTTGACGATTTACCCCAAACCATTGAAACGGTGTGTGTGCTTTGGGTACAAAGGTGCTGCATCCGTATGTTAAGCGCAATCCTGGTGCAGCTTTTTTGATATTACGCATCATCGCCACGGTTTGCTCTAAATCTTCTGCTTCTTCACCAGGAATTCCTGCCATTCCGTAGAGTTTCAAGCTTTTTAATCCGCCAGCTTTGGCATTTATGGCTGCTTGAATAATTTCATCGTTATGCAGCTTTTTGTTGACAATTTGCCGGATTTTCTCAGAACCACTTTCTACTGCAATGGTAAGCGATCGCGTGTCTCGTTTTGTCAAAGTTTCTGCTAACTGGACTGTAACAGTATTGGTTCGCACTGAGGCAATACTGAGACGGACATCATCGTACTTTGGTTGACTAATATAATCTAGCAACGCCTCAAATTCTGGATGTTGAGTAACAGAAGCCCCTAATAATCCTAGCCGATTTGTGACTTCTAAACCTTTTGCGATCGCTGGAATTAATGAATCTTCCAGACTGGCTGTTCTAAAAGGTAGTGTGAGATAACTCGCCAAACAAAAGCGGCACATTTCTGGACAACTTCTCACCACTTCTACCATGTAAATATTTTCCCATGCCGCTTTTTCAGTGACTATAGTCGATGCCGATAGAGTATTTCCTCGGTAAGTTTGCTTTTGCACCACTGCGGGAATTTCGCTATAAATTGGTTTAATAGACTTTACTTCACCGTCTCTTGCGTGATATTCCACCTCATACAAACTGGGGACATAAATTCCTGGAACTTGTGCAAGTTTTTTTAGTTGAGTTTGTCTTGAAGCATTTCTTACTTCTTTGTACGCCTCAATGAAATTTCCTAGTAGGGTTTCGCCATCCCCCAGTAAAATTACATCAAAAAAATCTGCAAAAGGTTCGGGGTTAGCAGTGAGAACGGGACCACCACCAAAAATTATCGGATGTGAAGCATCGCGATAAGTTGCCAGAATCGGAATTTCTAGAGATTCCAGCAAATTTAAAATATTCACATAATCCAGTTCCCAGGAAATCGAAAATCCCACAATTTCCGGTGTTCTGGGGAGTTGTTCGTGAGTATCTGTAAACAGGCGACTCACCTGCACATCATCACGCATTGCCAAAGTTGCCCACACTACTTGATAGCCAAGGCTAGTGATACCTACGCTGTACTCGTTGGGAAAGGCGAAGATTATGGGGATAGCGTTGGTGTCTGGAGTAGTGGGTGTAAAGAGAAGGCGTTCAGAGTCAAATACAGATGATGTCACAGGTGTTTGTTAGAGACAAGTTTATCTATATTTAATTTTAAGCCATAGAATAATTAAGTTAAAAATCAATGTTATGGCGTTAGCAAGAATAATTGGCAAGGATTGTAAATAAATTCCATAGATTAGCCACAAAAAAACACCACTTATGAATGTAATCAGCGTAACAAAAGAAACATCTTTAGCTGATTTGGTTTGCCATGTTTTAAACATCTGCGGCAAAAAAGAGATTGTGGTTATTGTGGCGGCAGCTAATCCTAAAATTGTTATAAAATCCATGCGACGCAACCATATCAATTCACTTTTAGTGTAATGCTAAAGTAACATTTACATTACATTAAATGTTACTTTAACATTACACTTTTCTGATGTAATTTTATTTTGTGATTCAAATTTGATTATTTGGATTTTTGACATAAGACTTTGCCCAAGCATACCGCTGTGGATCTTTATTTAGTAGGTAATTTATCACTTGGCGACGCTTGCTTTCATCCTTAGCATTTTTCACTACTCGCTTGATTTCAGAATCCAGATCTCTAGGATTAGCCCCACGTTTGATTGCTTCTTGAAACCAATACTCACCATCTGAATATTGATGTCGTTCAAAACAAATGGCTCCCATCAAAGTGTAAGGGTGATGGATTTTTGGTTGATATTCAATAGCTTGACGGGCGCAATTTTCTGCTTCATCTAATTTTCCAATATCTCGAAAAGCTCCACCTCTGCTAGTTAGCAAAGCTGACTTTAGTTTATTTTCTTTAATTTTGTCTAATTCCAAATTATTTGTCAGTTGCAATGCCTGTTCTGGTTCATCTGCTTTGCGCCAATGGCTGCTTGCATTTGCCAAGTTCCATTTGTTCTCAGTACGGTGAAACTCCTGCTCATAAAAATTTGCTTCAATTGTGTGGTAAGCAATCAAAATATTACCAGAGAATAATTTATTCCCTTGATATTTAGGCTCTTTTTGCCACCTATAATAACTATATGTTGCTTGATACACTTCAATTTTAGTCTCTTGAAGCCAAGCAACATCTGTTGCTTCAAGTCGCTCTTTTAACTCAAGCTTTTGCAAAATTGTGTATAAAAGACTGGTGTGTAATTTATCTTGATAGCCTAAAACATCATATTTTAATTTCAAAACTGCAAAGTGCTTTTGTTTAGCAAAGATAATGATATCTTCATGTCTATTATTTTTCAACCACTCAATTTCTGACTCATTAAGTAGTTCTCCTGAATCTATCTTAGATTTTAGGAGAGAGGCGTATTTTTCATTTGCAATTTCTATAATCTCAGTCAGCTTGCGTTTATTGAGAAAGTTAATATCCTGTTCACCTAACTGATTCGACAACTCAAGTCTTTTAAGAATTTTATACAGGTGACTCTTGGGCGATGAATCCTGATATTCAGTTGCTTTATACTTAACTCTTAAGGCAGCAAATTCTCGTGTTTGTTGCAATTCTTGAGCAATGGCAATTGTTTCGTTAAATTCTTGCTGTTCCAACCAGTTAATCTCGGAATCACTCAAATTCTTTTTGGCATCAATATTTTGCAGTATAGGATATAGTGGACTCGATAATGATAAATATAGGTGTTTATTTGCCTGATATTTATCTCGTAATTGAGCAAATTGAGCTTCTTTTTTTAACTCCTGCTGCTTAAAAATTTCTGCTGTTTCAAATAGCTCTCGTTTTATCAGCCATTCTAATTCGGGAGCGCTTATTCTTTGTTTTATTTCCAACTTAGTGAGAATTTTATATAGTGGGCTATTAATTGATGAACCCTCGTATTTAGTAGCTTGGTACTTTGTTTTTAAAGCAGAAAAATGCTTCTCCAATTCCATCTTATAAGCAAGAGCAGCTGTACTACCAAGCCCATTATTTTTTAACCATTCAATCTCTGAATTCGTGAGTGAATTACATGAGTTAAGCTTCCAAAGAATTGGATACAGAATAATAGAAATATTTTTGAAAGCTCCCGAAAATTTAGGGACTTGATACTGAGATTTGAGATGGGAAAACTCATTTTCTAGTTTTCTAAGTTCTTCTAGCTTATATTGCTGCTGTTCGCAAATGATTTCAACAGTTTCAAAAAGTTTTTGCTCTCTTAACCAATTAAACTCTAATTCAGTTAGCTCAATTCCTAAATCAACTTTACGCAGTATAAGATAGAGAAGACTAGAGGGTGATGAATCGTTATATTTAGTTGCTTGATACTTGGACTTTAGGCTAGTAAAGTGTTTTAAGCGATTTTGATACTCTTTGTCCGTATTGATAGCAGCTGTCATGGCACGTAGTTAAATGTGTTATACGCTACTATAGCAATACAGATAAAAAAGGGCGAGTCAGACACTCACCCTCGAAGCATAAATATTTTCTGAAAGTCCAATTACAATCCCTACAACACCTTACACTGTCCATGATTCCGTAACAAATGGTCACACAATACTAGCGCCACCATCGCCTCAACCATTGGAACTGCACGCGGTAACACACAAGGATCGTGTCGTCCTTTTGCGGCTAATAGCGTTTCTTCACCTTCACGAGTTACTGTCTTTTGCTCTTTTCTAATTGTCGCCGTCGGCTTAAATGCAACTCGTAAAATGATATTTTCCCCGTTGGAAATTCCCCCCTGAATACCACCAGAACGGTTAGTTACAGTGCGAATTTCACCATTTTCATCAATATAATATTCGTCGTTATGCTCAATTCCCGTTAACAGCGTTCCGCCAAAACCGGAACCAATTTCAAAGCCTTTGCTAGCAGGGAGAGACATCACACCCTTAGCGATATCAGCCTCCAATTTATCAAATACTGGTTCGCCCAAACCTTTCGGCACGTTACGCGCTACACATTCTACGACACCGCCGATAGAATCTCCTTGTCTACCAACTTGCTCAATTAATTCAATCATGCGATCGCTACATTCAGCATCGGGACAGCGCACGATGTTGCTTTCCACTTGTTCTAAGGTAACGGTATTTGGATCGACTACACCTTCCAAATCCTTGATGCGCTTGACATAACCAATAACTTCAATATTGGCAACTTGACGGAGAATTTTTTTAGCGATCGCACCTGCTGCTACTCTGCCAATTGTCTCACGCGCTGACGATCTACCCCCGCCTTGCCAATTGCGAATGCCATATTTTGCATCATAAGTTGCATCCGCGTGAGAAGGGCGATACTTCTCGGCCATCTCGTCGTAGTCTTGGGAACGAGCATCTTTGTTCCGTACCAAAATTCCTATAGGCGTTCCTAGTGTTTTGCCTTCAAATACCCCTGATAAAATCTCGCAGGTATCGGCTTCTTTGCGAGGTGTCGTAATTTTACTTTGTCCTGGACGCCTTCTATCTAATTCCACTTGAATTTCTTCTGCCGAAATTTCTAGTTGTGGAGGACAACCATCAATCACAACCCCCACACCACCGCCGTGAGATTCACCAAAAGTAGTTATACGAAATAGATGACCAAAAGTGTTGCCCATGATCTTAAGGAAAAAGGATGAGGCTTATGTATTTTACCTAGAGTTTGTGCAAAAGTTAACTTTTATGCTTTAGCACTCGGAATGTTTGATGTATAACCTATACCTATACAAACGAGAAAGCGCCCTCCGTTACCAGAGGGCGCTTTCTCATTTAGCTAAACTTCAGAATTAACCGTTGATAGCAGGAGCGGTAAGAGCTACAGGAGCAGAATCACCAGCAGCCAAATCTAGAGGGAAGTTGTGAGCGTTACGCTCGTGCATTACTTCCATACCCAGGTTAGCGCGGTTGATTACATCCGCCCAAGTTGCAATCACACGACCTTCAGAGTCAATGATTGATTGGTTGAAGTTGAAAC
>NZ_JBWQXL010000057.1:0-40520 GCF_056620565.1 Nostoc sp. LEGE 12454 | reverse complement strand
AAGGTTACAGACCAAGAGCTTGATACTATCGCAATCGAACGAAATTCTTTTCATGGTGAGTGGAACTATATTATCAAACCCAAAGTAGTCAGTTAATTGTTCAAGTTATTTTTACATAACTCCTAAGTGGCGTTAGCTGCACTAGAACCAACTTTTCCACATTTTACTTACATAAATTTTCGCCTGAAACCTTTGATTGGCTTGGCTCACTCAGAAAAATTAGATTTGCTGCTTCTTAGCAAGAAGTTCCTCTAGTTGAGTTATTCTCGCTTGCAATGCCGCTACTTCTTGTTCAGAATAGCGAATAGGAATGTGCTGTGGACAGTTCCAATTCCAAGCTTCAATGTGAAACAGAATCACTCGTTCCACTTCTGCTGACTCTCTACCTTCTCCATCTAAACTGGCGTATATATAGCCAAGCTGACACCAGGGGCAAGATAGTACAAATTTATCTAAAACTTTAGTATATGGTACTAGTTTATAATTACTTTAACTCTTTTCACTGCTATGACTCGCCCGTACTGACGCACCACACAATCCATATAGTGGATTCCTTTATACGATGAACGTTCTGTCGCAACTAATCCTTTTCCTGCTTGATGTCCGAGATCGTTATTTATTTCAGCTTCAGATCCTTCATTTCTTACTGTCCATTCAACAGTTGAATTAGGAGGAAGAAAAGAAGAGTTCATCAATTTAAAGGTAATAGAGCAGTCTTTTGGAATTGGCCCGATAAAATCTACATTATTCCAAGTATTAGTTTTTCGGAATAAAGACTTTTTTCGTTCTGCGGTGACAAAAATTGTAAGTGTAAATACTTGACGAAGTAATGAATCCTGCCTTGACTCTGAAAACTTTACGATTTCTTCTCTTGCTTCTGGTAGTGGGAAGAAATGTTTATATACTGTGCTCCATAAATCAGCCGCTTCAACTTCTGTCGTTGCTGCAAGAGCCTTTTGAGTAATCCTATGAAACGCTTCTATATGATTTTGCAATGCGGTGATACCATTTTTTCCAAGACGATCAGATATGATTTCTGTAAGATTTACTGGATTACATACTCTTGGGTTTCGTTTCAGTCGAGCTAATATTAACCTAAGAATTCCAGCAAGTGCTTCATCATCACTTGAGCGTTCTGCCTGACTAAGTGTTGCATAAGACTCTGCAACTAAAATAGTTAATAAAATTGCAGAAGGTTTTCCTTCTCCTTCTTTAAGGTTGAGACTTGCCCAGGCTTTTAAGTAACGAATGAGACGGCGTACTTGATCACGTATACTCTCAGGGATTTTATTCTTAAACCATACATAAATTGCTTTTGGATCGCTATCTTCCCACTGATCATCTTCAGTCGCCAACGCTCTCATATCGCGTGAACTATCTAAATGATACGTTGGTGTATCAATATGAAAATCGCCTTTATAATGAAGACGATTACATCTCATTTTAGGAGACGCTACTTTTTTTATATCATCTTGTTCTTGTGCATAAATCTCCATGCACTCTTGCACCATTTTTTTTAATTGCAAGGGAGAAAAACTACCTTGATGAGGTTTCCCTTGCCACTGAAAATAAATTCCTAAGTCAATATCAAATTCATCACCAATTGAAAGAGGACGTAACTGAGTAGCAAATTTATAAGATCCTTGTAGCCATGAGTAAATTGAGTATCCGCTTCTTATTTTTAATTCAGATTTTAAATAATCTGCAAGGTAATTCCATCGTTGTTGTTGCGCCTCCATCTGTTCATCAGTAGGAATAATACGTCTATGAAGTGTTTGTTTGTCTGTTGAAGTACTATAAAATAATGATGCGGCAATTCCCATAATTTTATGAATTATCTGAGCTTCGATGAGAGCCGTAGTAAAAATAAGGAGTCGGTGGTGTATGCTGTAGCATTGTGCGGAGTACTGGACTAGAGACTGCTTCACGCAACGCAGCACTTGCTAAACCTCTAATGGTGGATTGAGCGTTAGGAGTTGCAACGTCAAGTCCTAGATCACGTTCTTGAGCCTTTGATTGGATTGAGTCAATGCGAAAATAGCGATCGCCTAATTTATGGAGTAGCATAAACTCCGTCAGCTTCTGCTGTGAGGAGAGTATGACAGACATAAGTCGTGTATCGTAAAACCAATTTAGGATTCCTAGATTTCGACCAGTACTATGTGAGAAGGAAAATTGTGAAGTAGTCGTTCCAATACTCAAAATAGAAACGTGCTCTGTAGGAATTTTAAAAAAGTACTCTGCTTCATGAAGTGCCACTGAATCAGGCATATTAGCACAAAGCCCACCGTCCGTGAAAAGTTCATCCCCAATTTGTGCTAAAGGAAAAAATGTAGGTGCTGCTGATGTCGCTAAAGCAACATCGTGAACGCTTACACGATGGTCTCGCTCAAAGCGCTCATGATGAGGCGTTTTAAAAACTTGTGGTCTTCCCTTTGTCAGATTAATGGTAGGAATAACAACAGGATGTTTGAGATCGCCAATAAGTGTTGAAGGGTCAATGAATTCGTGTAGTGCGTTACGCAACCCATCATGCTTGTACTTAGGATTCACTAGAGCGCGTACAAGGTCACGCATCTTACCAAATGTTGACTGTGGGACAGGTCTATCTGAAAATATACTCTGCCCATGTTTTTCAAACGCATGTAATATGGTTGTTGCAGGAACTTCTAGTGCTAAACTTAGCGCTACAATTCCGCCTATTGAAGTTCCCGCCAAAAGGTCGAAGCATTGCGCTATAGGCTTTCCGACTTTTTCTTCTAATTCGCATAAGACAACAACTTGGTAGAGGCCGAGAAATCCTCCTCCGCTTAAGGAAAGGATTTGAAAATTATTTGCGTGCTCCATCAACAAAACCTAAAAATGAATGTGCTACCGTGTGAAAGTACGATTACTTTGGAAAGACTAAATAGAGTAGATAATAAAATAACACACTAAAGCATTGGAAGTAATCACATTCCCGGCAACCCCAGCCAACTACGCCCAGAGTTCAAAGCTGCAAGGGCTGTGTAGTAAATTCGCTCTTCGCCGAAAACTTCACCAGTAGAATTAATTATCTTAAACTGCCAGCATTTTGCAGGTGTGTGAAATACCACCAGAACGCTGCCGTCGATCCAGATAACCTCTTCAAATTTAATTGTCACCATTAATGCTTTATCAATACGGGCAAGAATTTTCCCGCATTCGGGAATTTTATGGCGATCGCCTACTTGGAATTTTGCTTTCATTATTTAGCCAAAACCTCCAAAACCTATTGTATTTATTGCTTTTCTTAGCTTTGTCTCTTTTTCCAAAGCTCTGACAACTTCGTTGCTTTCATCGTCAGATAACCTGTATTTAGTGTTGGGGTACATCTCCGATATCTTGTTTATAATAGTAGTTCTATTAATTTCGTAGCCTTTATCCGCCAACGTCCGATGAATAATATTTACTTTACGTTTCGTCGTAGGTCTGTTCACTTTTTCTAAAGCTCTCATAACTTCCTTGATTTGATCGTCAGATAACGGGTATTTAGAGTTGGGATACATCTTCAATATCTTATTTTCAATAGTAGTTTTACTAATTTCATGGTCTTTATCCACCAACGTCCAATAAATACTATTTACTTCAGAGTTTATTGTTCTTCTTAGTCTTATCCCTTCTAGCAAAGCTCTGATAACTTCGTTGGTTTCATAGTTAGATAACGGGTATTTAGTGTTGGGGTGCATCTCCAATATCTTGTTTATAATAGTAAATCTACGAATTTTGTAGCCTTTATCCGAAAATATCTGATAAATACTATTTACTGTATGCTTCATTTCACTTTTCATCATTTCCTCGCTCTTTTTATACTGCGATGTAGAAATATCGTACTTACAATTTCTTGTTCAAAGTTTCAATTAGCCAAATTCTATCATCCCGATTCATCCAAACGGTTGATTGAAACATGGCTGTGATCGGGGCGGAACTTCTGATCACTTCTGTGGACGGGGACTCAACATCGCAATTGCGAATTCATCCAATTACCGTGCGATCGCTGCGGGAGGTAGAAACTGATCCTTGGAAGCGGGAAGAGCTAAACAGAGGAAATACTGGCTGTTGAACGTTTACACCTCAAGTACTGGTGTATTACAGTACTCGTTCAAAAGAACAATGCCATACAGACATCAAGGATGAACTTGGTCATGGGTTTGAGGAATGCGATCGCGGTGGGTAAAATTCCCATTCCCAGTACTGGGAAAAAATTCACAAGAGATTTTATGCAACCACTCGATAGCGCTGCTCAATCAAAGGGGCGAACCCTGGAGCAAATGAATATCCCAAACTTTCCAAAACTTCGAGCGTTCCCGCCACTTCAATTTTGCGATCGCAGTACAAAAGATGAGGGAAATGGATTTGGAAGGTCAAGTCAAACTCATCACCATTGACACAATTTTATGCGTGTTGGCGTAGATATAGCGAAGACACTGTTGGCGAAACATTGCTTAACAATTTTGGCAACATAATGTTGCACGAAAATTATGGTTACTTCCGCAGCGATAGGATAATTAAATCCTGAACGCTTAGATAAATTGAGAGTGATTACACAGTTCATACCAAATATTTGAAAATAGGTCTGTCCGATTCCGTTTTCCCAGGGATTTCAGATCGGGGTGACAACTATATATTTACAACATCTACTGGGAAGCGATAGCCATTTGGTATGGCAATGAAAATATTACAGGTGTTGTTCAAATTTTCATCTGAGCGTGTCGGTTCATGAAGCCCTAAATGCTGACAGACAACATCTAAACTACTATCTCGCCGATAACTTAGCAGCCAAAGTCACCTGCGGGTGTTGGCTGTTCCTTAGTAGATGGGATGGTGTTTCTTTTAATGATAACTGATATCAAAGTTCCCAACCTTGAAGCTCTGGTATTCGGCTTTGGTTGGGTTGCGAGTGATTGTTAGTTAGCATCCCATTCCAACCAGCTTCACCGGGAGAAACTTGTTTGGCTTGAGGTAGTTCAGCCAGTATCTCAGCTATCAAGTCCTCAACTTTCTCATTATCTTTAAAAGCGATGACTACTGTATCGATCGCTCGCAAAAATTCTAAAGGTATTTGCTCGCTATCGCTTACACTCCAATACAATGTAGGTTTGCGCTTTTCTTTGTCAACAGTTGATTCTAAGGCAATGACAGAGAGAACTTCAATCGGGTCACTTAGTAGCACTGCTCTTTCTACTGTGGCATCTGTAGCAATCCAAAAACTACCTTTTTTTGTCGGTTCAGAGTTCAGGGGAATGGCGGTAAAGTCACCTGTTGGTTCTAGCTGCTTGGCAAGAGTTGGAAGATCATCGAGTGTGCGTTCCACAAATATTGCTTGACCTGTTTGACTTGCATAGAGCCAACCCTTTTCATACAGTTTTGTGAGTAGAGAATTGGGTAAATTGTACTGCTGGCTTAAGTTTAGGCGTATTTGCTCCCAGTTTGTTGGTTCTCGTGTAGGCAAAGGGTTTGTTTGAGTAATTGCTGGCGTGGGACTTTCAACAGTTTGCTCCATCAGTTTCTGGATACGTTTGTCATCCTGTTTTGAAGGCACTGCTGGTGTGGGATTTTCAACAGCTTGCTCCATCAGTTTTTGGATGCGTTTGTCATCCCGCTTGGGATTGTAGTTTACACCTCGATGCTTTTGTAAACCAGGAAAGGTGTATGCTTTACCAAGATGCGTACCACTAAAAGCCACACCATCAAGTTGATAACTAATGCCTTTGACAATACCTGTGCGAGTATAACCAACACGGACATTAATACCTTGTTGTTGCTCTCGCTCTATTAACTCTGGCATAGTGGGATGGTCGTGGGTTGCTTGGTCGAGCGATCGCTGAAGTCTCACTCTAACGCTCTCCTCTCCAGTTCTGGCAAGTTGCCTACGTTCACCAGTAGTTGGACTGTGCTTATCTTTTTCCCAACTTGGTTGCACTGATTGTAAATTGTATTCCTGCTCCAACTTGCGAATTACCGCTTCACTTCTGCGATCGTCCCAGCTATCAGAAACTGTAGTGCCATCTAATTGAATGCGACTGGCAGCAATATGTATGTGTTCATGAGTCCGGTCAGTATGCCGCACTACGACATATTGGTTCATATCAAAACCCATTGCTTGCAGATACTTCTGGGCGATTTCATCCCAAGTATCATCATCTAAACTCTCTTTGTGGGCCAAACTGAGAGAAGCGTGATAAACAGCCCTGCTCACCTTTGGGTTTAATCTTCGAGATATACCAAATTCAGCTGCTAATTCCCGTGGGTTTGTTCCTTCCATATTCCCACCGATTTGTCTTGCTCCATCTTTGCCAAAGAGGTAGTTTAGCAGTCCCCGAAAACTTTTACCTTTGATGTGCTTACCAATCATGCTTCATCTTGCAAATCAGTGATTAAATCAATTTCAGCAATCTCTCGCCGCACCTGTTTCACCAAATCTCTTACCTGTGACAACAATGCTCTATCTACAACCACAGGTTCTCCCATGAGTACTGAAGTATTGATTGCTTTAGCTATTTGGTTGAGATTGTTACCTATTTTCCCCAACTCCCAGTAAGTTTGGCCTGCTACTTTGGTGACACGCCTGGGCAATCTATTTTTCAGAGTCTTGGCACGAAACAACTCACTCATAGTGAGATTATTTTCATCTGCCATTAACTGTGCTTTCTCGTATTCTGCCAAAGTCAGTCTAATGTCTATCCTGTGTGAGCGTTTCTGTCGCATTATTGATGCATTAGTCATTAGCTGTTTTAAGTTTGACGACTGCACTATCATTTGTCATTGACCAAGCGGTTACTTACGATTCTGATGCGATGCCAAGATGCGATGCGAGATAATAGAATGCGCTGCAATAGCTTTGGTTGAGTACTAAGGAAGTCAAGATAGCGCTAAGGGTATCTCAAACGAAAGCGAGCGATCGCCTACGGCAAGCGTAGCCCATCGCGCAATTAAAAAGCTAATTCGCCCAAACCTTGCAGAAATTTCCAGGCTGAACTCCCAGAGAGAATTTTCGTATCATCTTCCCCTCTGTCACGGTGGTTGACCTACTTAGGTAGGGGAACCGTGAAAAGAGGGCAAGTTTGTTGCCGCACCTGGGGGTGCGTTTTTTCTCCCCAGAAAAAATGTCCGGACAGCAACATAGCTTGCTACTCACCAAAGGTTTTTTTGGGCTACTCGAATCAAGTGCTGGATGAATATGTGATGGATCTCTAATGGATTTGTATTGGATCTTTCATCGCATAATTTTTGTCAATAGCCAAGTATTGTTGCAAATAAAAATTATACATAGAATACGTATCTCAGACAAATGGATCTCTATTGGATCAACATTGTCACTGTAATGGATCTGCAATGGCTCGTTCGTGGATCTGGCATGGATCTGTAATGACGCACTTTTCTAAATTGAATTTTTTAGCAGAAAAGTAACGACTTAATTAATAGCAGCGAAAAAAAATTGATATTGCGATCGCTCTGGAGTTATGGGAGTGGGGAGAGTATTGGCTATTTTTTGCGGAATATTGCAAGTACGATAAATTACGATAATTTCAGTGATTTACCGAAGGCAGAGCGGTATCTAGAAGATTGGGAAATGGAGAAGCTGGGTAAGGCTGCCAAGCAGTTAGGGGGGCAGTATTGGCTAGTTTTTAACTTGATTTTTTATAGTGGGATGCGGGTTGGTGAAGTTGGTAGAGTGACGGTTCCGGGTGACGAACGGGGTAAGCCCAAGGAAGATTATCCGGGGTTGTATTGGTACAACTTTAAATGGCAGCCAGACCCGTTATCGGAGGATAGACAGCGGGGGTACTACACAATTAAGTTTTGGGGTAAGGGTGGGAAGTACCGGGAGATTGGCTTAGACCATCAGACTTCGCTCGTTTTCAAGAAGTATCGGAGGATGGCTAATGATAAAATGCCAGTGTTCCCGAATGTCTCGCCTGACCCAAAAAAGCGGGGGTTGCCGTTGAGCGATCGGGCAATTAAAAAGTTGATTCAGGATATCTCCGAGGTGGCGAAGGTGAAGTTTTCATGTCACTGGTTGCGGCATTCTCATGCAACGAAGGCGGTGGAGAGTAAACCGCTTTTTCAGGTGCAAGACCAGTTGGGACACAGCAAGAGCGATACTACCAAGGGGTATGTAAGAGTGAAGAAGGATGCGGGGACGGGTACAGTGTTGCCGAGGTTTTGAGGAAATGTATCTCCATGCTAGACCAACTGATAGCAGTGGGTTGCTCTTTGCAGTGGCTGTCACCTTCATTACCATCAAGGTGGTAAATCAAATGTTTCACCGGGGCAGTTATCTTTGTGGTAAGTATCGCATCCATTACATTTCCTCGCTCGAAAAAGGATTTATCTGAATTTTTGCGTACTCAAAAACGCAAAAATCTAAAATTAGCCTTTACCGCCAAGGCATTCACGCAGCGTAGCTTGCCGCAGTAGGCATCGCTATCCAAGAGAACTATGTAGTAGACAAAAATATACTACAAATGTATTATTGAAATTATTCTTAATTACAAATACTACAAATCTTCAATGATCAGCAGATTCTCTTCAACCATTAGTAGGCAGGACTGTGGTCGGGTAGCAGGACTATATCGCTATAATCCCGCCCCCTCAGAACCGGACTTGCGCCTTGCAACGCATCCGGCTCAAGCAAGTCATAGACTACAAATTGTTCCAGAATGTATTTGCTGATGGCAGTACAGATGTACAAGTTGTAGGTTGCCGTAATTGTCACCACCACCCTGAGATTTTGGCTTTTTATGATGAAGATGTAACTCCTCATCATTTAATAAAGATTCCCCGCATACAGGACAGACATATTGTTGCCTTTGGGCTATCTTCTGCCTACTTTTGATTAATTCGGATTTAGTTTTAGCTTCTTGCCGTTTAATCCAGTAGTCCCTTAATTTTGGGTCATCGGGTGATGATTTACCTTTAACAAGAATGTGCCTTTCAATCTTGAAGCAAGTAAACTTCAACATATAGGCTCCGGTTTGTTTATTACCGAAAACCCATCGGTCAAATGGTCTATCAAGATTTAGATTTCCCCAGTATTTAGCCTTACTCCAGCTATCAGATTTATTTCGATGAGTGCGTTTGGCATACATTTTCTGTTTCTCATATAACCAATGGTCAAGAGAATTGAAAATTTTGGAGGCTACCCCAACTCGGAAGTAATTCGCTTGTCCCCGAATAATCGGATTGAGCTTTTTAATGACTGCATCTGCTGACTTACCTTTACAGTTAAGCCATTCAGAACGCAGTTTACTCCGAATCGGACTTGTAGCTTGATACCATTAATAGAACCAGTCCATAAATAAGATAGCCCCAGCAAGCGTTTTACTGTGTAAAAAGCTTCTTCAACTCTCCATCTTCGGCGGTATAAATCTGCCACAACATAAGGAGGTAAAATTTGTGGTTCAAGGACAGAAGTAATGTAAGAATAGCTAGTTTTACCAACTTTTATTTCGATTAAACGTAAACTTAGTACTGGTGCGCCACCATGACCAGTACCAAGTTGAATCAATCGGTCTTTAAGATAATGGTCATAGCTAAAAATCTTTAGATATTTAATAGATGCTTTGGCTTTTAAACGAGTAATAAAATGGACTTCTTGATTAATAAGTTGTTGTAAAAACTGGAAATGATAAAAACCTCTGTCAAGTAAAATTAAAGTCTTAGCAGTCACTAAATTTAGTAACCCCGCTTCAAAATTAGTGTCCGAAGCTGCGGGATTAGTGTGAAACCAAACTTCAACAGGTAAACGAGTAACCAAATCAATAACTGTACAAATTTTTCCAGCTAACTGTCCTGTTTTCAAGTCTTCTAGGCTTTTGAGCTTACGGAATAAGGCTTCTAGAGTTGAGCCATCAGCAATCCAAATTCTTTCAAAATTACAGAGCGTAAATTTAACGCTATCTGGCAATGGTCGTTGTAGTCGTTGTTTCCAATTCAGTTGTAATTGAGGTAGTAAATCTTTAAAAACTCTTTCAAATAATTCAGCAGGGAAAACTAAAAATCTTTCTGAAAGTGATTGTTGAGCAACTTTGGTAACTTTACACCATAATAAACCTTCTCGTGCTAACAGGCGATTTAACTCTTGAACACCAGGAACTTGTCGCCATAATAGTGTTAATACTGCTGCCACCATTAACGATAAATTCAGAATTCTATCTCGTAATCCTAATTGCTTATAATATTTTTGTTGAGCAAAAACTACTGGTGTTAATAAAGCTTCTAAGTGTGAGGCGATCGCTTCATTATCTATAGTAGGAGTATTATGTCGGTGTGGGTGGTCAGAGTTTCGTTTTGCTGTTTTGGGCATAGTAGTAAACTCAGCTTTTTATTTTCTGGTTTGATTACTGAATTTACCTAAAAATGTTGCTTAATTTTTGCCAAGTTATTCTGTCGTTACAATACTTTTTTTTACCTTATTTAAGTTGTCAAGTACCTTTAAGATAATGATAATCGTGTATGGGGGGAGGAGGCAAGCGTCGCTTGCCTCCTCCCCCCATACACGATTATCATTCTTATTAATACTATTTTGAGTATTTTAGCTGATTGACAAAAGGCACTTTATTCTAACCTCTCACGAATGGGGTTACTGTGTCAATACGTAAGAATAAATACCTAAAAAACAATCTATTATCGGCATACACCACAAATTCTTGTAGGTGTTATAATTATTTGCCGCCATTGGACTATCTACCTAGACCTATTAATTAACATCCACTTAACAACAGGCGATACATGCTAAACTCAAAAGCTCAAGTATTGTAGTAACGTTTGTAATTGTTATATTACGATAGTGGGTGCAAAAGTATTATTCTCACCATAAAACTTGAAAGCTTCTGCGTTATTACGTAAATGAATACTTAAAGGAAAATGTGAATGTGGGCAGATCGAGAGTCAGAGATTGATTATTTAAATTTTGGTGAAGTTTCTGAATTAGCGGTTGATATACTGACTGCACCAGAGATGCTACCAGTCTCATTAGGCATCTTTGGTAACTGGGGTGCAGGAAAATCTTCTTTACTTAAGCTCATTGAGAAAGATTTGAAAAATTTAAATGGAGAAGAGTCTAAATATATACTTGTCAATTTTGATGCTTGGTTATACCAAGGCTACGATGATGCTCGTGTAGCAATTCTTGAGGTAATCGCCACTAAACTAAATGATGCGGTCAAAGACAATAAAACTTTGCTACAAAAGACACAAGGCCTCTTAGCGCGAGTCAACATATTTCGCGTTATGGGATTCGTTGCAGAAGGTGTTGCGTTAGCTCACGGCGTACCGACTGGAGGGCTGCTTGCTCGAGGAATTAGTTCAAGTGAAAAATTCTTAGACGCATTTAAAGGTGAGAAGACACCAACAGAAAACGACTATAAAGAAATAACAAAAGAAGCAGAAGAAGCAAAAAAAGCTACCTCGGAAATCCTAAAAGATGTTCCAAAAATTACACCGCCTCAACAAATTGCGGCTTTTCGCCAAGAATATAGTGAAATACTCACGGAACTTGGAAAAACCCTAGTTGTAATTATTGATAATCTTGATCGATGTTTACCAGCTAATACTATTCATACGTTAGAAGCTATACGCTTATTCCTGTTTCTCCCAAATACTGCATTTATTATTGCAGCGGATGAAGACATGATTAGAGGTGCGGTTGCTGATTACTTTAAGGGCACAAGCGATCGCCACCAGATTGATTACATTGACAAACTCATACAGATGCCTATTCGAGTACCCAAAGTTGGGATTCGTGAGATAAGGGCTTATTTATTTATGTTATTTGCTGTCGAACATCGCATTGATAACACCACCTTGGAGAAACTCCGATGTGAGTTGGAACAATCGCTTCAACAATCTTGGAAAGAAGATCCTATTAAAACAGACAAGCTACTAGAGATAATTGGTGCAGCCAGCAGTCAAAGTTTGGTTGAAGCTTTTGACTTAGCTGATCGAATTACACCTATTCTAGCCACTTCCCCAAGTATTCAAGGTAATCCTCGCATTGTTAAACGCTTGCTAAATGTAGTAAAGATGCGAACAAAAACTGCAAAACGTCGTGGAATGCCTCTAGATGAAGGCATTATCACCAAGTTGGTTATATTTGAGCGCTGTGCTGGTGCAGAAGCAACTTCAGACCTTTACCGACTGATTGACGCTGAAGCAGGTAAACCGAAGATTCTTAAAGAGCTTGAAACCTTGGATGGGGAGCAACTTCCTTCTGGCTTACCAAAAAGTTGGGAAAGAAACTCAGATTTTATTCAAAAATGGAGTAAACTTAAGCCTGAATTACAAGGTGTGGATTTACGGGCAGCAGTCTATTTGTCTAGAGAGACTATGCCTATTGGTGTTTATGCAATTGGGTTATCTCCAGATGCCCGCGAAGCCTTGGAAACACTTGTGAAGACTAAAAATATTTCCTCTACTGCTGCAAAAGACGCTTTAAGAATGTTACCAGTAGCAGAACAAGTACCTGTGATGGAAGGGCTTATTAGTCATTTAAGGCAAACATCAGACTGGACTAAGCAGCCCGATGGCTTTGCAGGTGCATGTTTACTTGCCGATTCTTCTCCAGAAGCAGCAAAATTCCTAAGTCGGTACATTCACAGTTTTGATGATCAAAAACCGTGGATGAAAGCATCCCTAAAAGATAAACAGTGGTATAAGGGCACATAGTGGGGACATCACAATCACATCCTGGCCCTGGAGGCAAATCATCTCTAGTACCACCTTGGGCGGATGACCAGCCACAACAACCTTTGCCAACTCCTCAATCGTTACGCTTTAAACCTTTTCGCCAAGCATTTGGGAACTTTGTTAGTACTGGCAATCCATCAGCACTCAAGTCAGCTTTAGGACACTACGCGAGGAAAAGTACCGGAGGTCGGACTACCGCAGCTAGAAGACTAGGCAATACAGTAAAAGCAGGCGCTGCACTGTATCACACCCTGACTGGTGGAGGTAGTGTAGCAGATGGAGACGTTGCTATTGATGTAGGCTCTTTGGCTGGAATGCCATCGGAAGCTGCAATCAATAGTATCACTCAAGCCTTAACTCCCTCTGGAGGAGATTCTGACAAAATTCGTAGTGCAATGAATTGTGCGCTTGCAGAGGCCCTTGATGGAGTAGCTATTTTTGACTCCAATGCAATTACTGATGACATGATTATCAATACAATGATTGTCTATGTGTCTGAAAGTATTTTCTTACAAGTGGTACAAGATGCAGGTCAAGCATGGATAAAAGCAGACACACCAAGTCAGGCAATTGCAGCGGAGAACTCATTAAGAGAGCTTATTAAAGTTGAGGTTGATATCCATATGGCTCCCATGTTCAGCGGTAATGCTCGGTCATTAACAAAAAGCCAAATAGCTAGGATACAGCGCGATGTCATCAATGCTGTATGGTCAGAATGGGAGAAATATCAGTGATAACAGTAGTGGTAGATCATATTCCCCAACGTCTTCCAAAATTATCCGACGAGGTAATCCCAGTACAAATATATGGACTTCATGGTCGCCAACAAGGAAATATTGCAACTATTGGTAGTCCTTTGATAGATCCCATCAAGCGATTAGGGATTTATATCTCACCCACCGAACTTGATTTTATGACACTGGCATTAGCAGTGACTGCTGCCGATACTTTTGTCCTAAGAAAAATGGCAGATGATGGCTGGACAAGAAATATTAGACTGAAAGTTCCTCTATATCAGCCAACAGTTTGGCTAAACCAGATACAAAACTTTGAGAAAGCTTTGCATTTTCTCAGTGGTGATTTATGGAGCCTAGAAATTACCGAAGGAGGATATAGCCCACCTGATCCCTATTCTCGGCATCATAGATATCGCTTAACCCATCTTCGTGGAAGAGACTGCGTATCTTTATTCTCAGGAGGTCTTGACAGTGCGATTGGGGTAATTGACCTCATAGAAAAAGATAAGTCTCCTTTATTAATAAGCCATGCCTACAAAGGAGATAAATCCCGCCAAAACTATATTGCCAAAAAGTTTTTGGGCAAATTTTCACGATTTTCAGTCAATGCTAATCCTCTATCAGTGAATGGAAAGACTGATATTACAATGCGTACAAGGAGCTTGAACTTTTTAGCTTTTGGAGCAGTTGGAGCATTTGTTGTAGCTAAAGTAAATCAATTAGAGAATATTCCACTCTATGTCCCAGAAAATGGATTCATTTCAATAAATGCTCCACTAACCTCCAGAAGAGTAGGTTCTTTAAGCACTCGAACAACACATCCTTATTTCTTAAGCTTAATACAGTCTATCTTTGATGCTGTACAAATAAAAACAACTATTATTAATCCTTACCAATTTAAAACAAAGGGTGAAATGCTCAGTGAATGCAATAATCAGCATGTTTTGCACGAAATTGTATCTAGCACTGTATCTTGTAGCAAATGGAAGCGTAAAGGCAAGCAGTGTGGTAAATGTGTCCCTTGCCTTATAAGACGGGCTGCTTTCATGTCTTCAGGCATTACAGACCTAACTTTATATGAATATCCAAATTTATCAATTGTTAAGCATGATCTAAAAAACCGTGATGATTTATTCGCCTTAATGATAGCAATTCAACGATTATCAACAAAAAATGTTAACGCATGGCTATCTGACAGTGGCCCACTTACACTGGACTCAGTAGAATTTGATAAATATAAGCAAGTTTTCCTACGTGGGATAAAAGAAGTAGAAGAATTTCTACAAAAGGAGGGAATTCTCTCATGATCGATATGCACTGTCACCTTGATCTTTATCCCAATCCAAAAACGGTAGTTCAGCGGTGCGACCAACAAAATATTTATGTTCTTTCTGTCACAACTACACCAAAAGCATGGCAAGGCACTAAAGCATTAGCTGAAGGCTGTAAGCGCATCAGGACTTCTTTAGGACTACATCCTCAGTTGGCACATGAACGTCATCAGGAGGTCGATTTATTTGATGAATTAGTATCAGGTGCAAAATACATTGGAGAGATAGGATTAGATGGTAGTAAAGGCTATGCACAATATAAAGATATTCAACTCTATGTTTTAGAACACATCTTAGGTTCTACAAAAAAAGCTGGTGGCCGCATAATGTCAATTCACAGCCGAGCTGCGGTTGATTCCTTTCTTGATTGTTTTGCTCAGTATCAGGATGCAGGGATTCCGATATTGCACTGGTTTACTGGCACACAAACGCAGCTTAAAAGAGCTATATCTTTGGGATGTTGGTTTTCAGTTGGGCCAGCAATGCTTGCAACTAAAAAAGGGAAATCTTTAGTAAAAGAAATGCCTAAAGAACGCATATTAACTGAAACTGATGGGCCATTCGCAAGCCTTAATCAAAAAATTTTAATGCCTTGGGATGTTGAAAAAACCATACCTGTGCTATCAGAATTATGGCAAATTAGTTCTGAAGAGACAAAGTTTACTTTGACCTCAAATTTACAATCAGTATTAAAAAGTATTACATAATTGTAGCGATTATTTTTAGCTTTAGCTAGATAAGCGACGCAGAAGGTATTAGGTTTTGATTGTTCAACAAGTATAAATAGTTGCGTATTCACACACAATCGGTTATTACCGTTAATGTAAAATACAGTAACCGCCCGATACGTTCTTCTACTTGTGACCGATTCCCTTTTTCCTGAACTGACTAACTATGACGCTTTTCTAAGCACCCTTAAACAGCGCATTCGCACCGCACAGGTGCAGGCGGCACTTGCTGTTAATAAGGAGTTAGTACTCCTTTACTGGCAGATCGGCAGGGAGATTTTACAACGCCAGCAGGATGAAGGGTGGGGAACGAAGGTCATTGAACGTCTGGCTAAAGACTTGAAACGGGAGTTCCCGGATATAAAGGGGTTCTCCCGTACAAACCTGCTCTATATGCGGGCTTTTGCAGAGGCTTACCCGGATGAGTCATTCGTCCACCAGCTTGGTGGACAAATTCCCTGGCGGCATAACTGCGTTTTACTGGATCGCGTAAAAGTGCCAGAGCAGCGGGTGTGGTACATCCAGCAGACGACCCAAAACGGCTGGAGCCGCGCCATTCTGGAGATGCAGATTGAGAGCCGTCTTTATGAACGCCAAGGCAGTGCAGTCACCAATTTTAGCCAGACCTTGCCTCAACCCCAATCTGATCTGGCGCAGCAGCTTATCAAAGACCCGTATAATTTTGACTTCCTGACCTTGGGCCAAGAGGCGCAGGAAAGGGATTTGGAGCGGGCGCTCGTGGAGCGTATTCGTGACTTTCTTCTGGAACTGGGAACGGGGTTCTCGTTTGTGGGAAGCCAGTATCCTCTGGAGGTCAGCGGACAGGAATACAGGCTTGACCTCCTGTTTTATCACCTCAAGCTGCGCTGCTATGTCATCATTGACCTTAAGATGGTGGAGTTTAAACCGGAATTTTCGGGGAAAATGAACTTTTATGTGTCCGCAGTGAACGCTATTCTGCGGCATCCTGATGATCAGCCTACCATCGGCATCATTCTTTGCAAGTCCAAAAACAAGACGGTTGCCGAACTGGCACTCCAAGGAATGACGCAGCCTATCGGCGTTTCTACACACCAGATAGGACAAGACGTTCCAGACCAGCTTAAAGGCATCCTGCCTACGGTGGAACAATTGGAGCTGGAACTGGATACGGCAGTCGCCGAACTTGAAGCACAGAAGGAGAGCAGGCTGGATACGTAATGTTTCTATGATGCCGTAATGTGCATTTTAACAACGTGTCTATCATAGAGTTCTCGTCAGTAAAAGTTGCTATTTCGGACTCACTTTGTGAACGCTGCCCGTGGCAGATAGAAAAGCGAACCAGTCCTCTTAATTAAATGCACTTTGTTTTTTTACAAAGGTTTTTGCACAAGTGTCAGATGCCGCTAAAGGAAAATTGGATCGCATAAATGAGGAGTGCAAAAAGCGTACTTTTTGCACTCTCTAATTGTAACGACCACTCCTGCTCATGGGTTCGTAGCTCTAATTGGGAGAGCGCCTGTTTTGCACACAGGAGGTTGTGAGTTCAAGCCTCACCGAATCCACTCTTGGTGTCTGAAGCCAAAGCGGTCGCGGCGCTGGTTTGTGGAACCAGTCATAACGGGTTCAAGCCCCGTCAGATACCCCTCAATGGAAGATGCTGCTCAAGGGAGGGCAACTAGTCTTGAAAACTAGAGCAGGGTAACACCTGGGGGTTCAATTCCTCCATCTTCCGCTTTCCACCTGAAGCCGAAAAGTGAGGCGCTGTGCTGATAACACAGATTATTGAGGGGCAGTACCTCCCAGATGGATTTTTCAATAAGGATTTTGAGAAGCAGTGCAAGCCATACATAGACGCGCAGTGGCTTGCCAACAAGCATCGCCACATTCAGCTTGGGAGCAATGCGAAAATGTGAGATCGGGGTTTAATTATCAACTACATCGCCATATTCTCAATAAAACCAGGTTTATTTCGTTGCGATCGCATCCCAAAATACCTATTTCCGTTCTTGGTTTTAGCACCTCACAAAATCGCATTGCTCCCTTCAGCTTTTACTGGACTGCGTAGTTTACCGCCGTAGGCATCGCCTTGAAGTCACATAGTTAAAAACTCAAATATCTAAAAATTTAACTTTTCAAGTTTTTGAATATCTGAAACTTCAGGTACGCAAATTTAGCCATTGCTCTAGCAAATCTTGAACAAGTTCGCTAAACTCCCGCTTTTCGCCATTCTGACTGGACTTTAACAGTTCAATTTTGACTGCTGTGTGAGTATTTCTTTTAATGTAAGCAGTTACCTGCTCATAGTCAGGGTCAGAGCGTTTGGCTTTGGGTCGTCCCCGTTTTGGCGGTTCGGTTTGCAATTGGGCAACTGGCTTTCGTTCTACCTTTTCAGGTTGTTGAACTTGTGGCAATTGAATTTCTGTTTCCTGGCTTTGATTTTCTGGCTCCGGTTCAGGTTCACGACCCTTTGCTGCATCCAAAATACCTTTGAATTTGCTCACTTCATCACCTCCTGACCGATGCTTTGATAATCTCGCCAAGCAATTTTGGCGCGTGGGTCAGAAATTTTGTTAACTGGTACACCAGCTAACGCGGCTTTTTGAAAGGCAACTGCATCACGGACACTACACTTAAATAGAGGTAATCCAGCCTCAGTTAACATTGCCCTTGCTTCTTCTCCATCTCGCCGGGGTTTAGGTGGAACGCGAGTAATAAGGATGCGAAATTTATCAGCACCTAACGAATTGAGAGTAGTAACAGTCTGCATCAGGGCATCAAGTGATAAAGCATCCGGGGTAGTGGGAAGCACAAGTAAATCACATCCTTCCACAAGTGCTTCTAAATCTTCCTGTTCCGGTCTTGCTTGGGTGTCAATGATAATGTGCTGGTAATTCTTCGCATACTTTGCAGCTTGCCGCTCATCAATCACTTTGAAGGGCAGAGCGCCACGTTTTGACCAACCGCTAGCAGAACGGTTTGGGTCGCCGTCAATCAGTAATGTTTCCCCTTTGGTTTGTAAGTAAGCTGCTAGGTGGACGGCTGTTGTAGTTTTGCCCACCCCTCCTTTGAACGAAGCGACTGTGATAATCATGATACCTCCAGGCAGTAAAGTTTTAAACTGCTGAAAACTTGAAATTTTAAAAATCTGAAATTTTAAGTACGCAAAAACTTAAAATTTCGATTTTATTAATTACTGTACCTGAGTTTGGTGGTTGATTGTCTATTTTAGTTTTTTGGATATTTGAGTACGCAAAAATCAAAACACTGTCTTCACTCTGGCAGTTCTGTACTATTTGACTAAGTATTTGAGTACGCAAAAATCTAAAATTAACTCTAGCAGGATTGCGATCATCCGTATGTTGCCGTAGATGCCCGCCTTGTGGTTCTGCCAGAAGGTAGAACCACAAGGCGGCTGTTTTAGTCGATTAAACGCATTTTTATACAGTAAAGGTTGTGGTGTGGTGTTTTGGCGCTCTTTGGACTTGCATGAAAGCTACAATCTCTCCCACTACCTTCGGAAAGCGTGCGGTTTTTCAAGCTGGGCGGTGGTTGTCTTGAATTGCAACCCTTTTATTCTGGTTAATTTGTAGCTTGTTCAATGGTAATTTGTTTTAAACATTCAAAAAAAATTCTATTTTTATTTTTACCGATGAAAGGAAATAAAAATATAATAATCTGATCTGGTCAAAAAAAAATACATAAAATTCAGCGTGAATGTCAAAGAAAGTTCAGATGAAAATTGAATATCCCACTGTACTCGATATCTTTTGCGGTGCAGGTGGAATGAGTTTAGGTTTTCAGAATGCTGGCTGTCAAATTTTGGGAGGAATTGACAATAATCCACATGCTATCAGGACACATCATAGAAATTTTCCGAACTGTAGATTGGAACTGGATGCTCAAGATGTCAGAAATGTTGATTTTTTAGAGCTTCCGATTAAACCAGGTGAAGTTGATATTTTAATTGGAGGACCACCTTGCCAAGGATTTTCAGTTGTTGGTATTGGTAAAATGAAGTCTTTAGAACGACAGCGAGGAAATGATCCTGAATTAAAGGTAAGAAATGACCCAAGGAACTTCTTATACAAAATATTTATTGATTTTTTAAATTATTATCAGCCTATTTTTTTTGTAATTGAAAATGTCAATACACTTAAAAGCAATAAAATATTTCCAACGATTATTCGAGAGTTAGAAAATGGATTACCTGTTCATCAGCATGATTATCCAGGTTATGACCTTTTTGAACCAAGGATATTAATTGCCTCTGATTATGGTGTTCCTCAACTTAGAAAACGCCTGTTTATTGTTGGTAAGCGCAAAAATACCAACCTGAGTTTTGAGTTCCCTCAAAGAAATATAGTCCGTCCAATTTCAGTAGGAGATGCTATTGGAGACTTACCAGAACTTAAACCTGTATCTATGGCTTTGAGGAGTAAAATTTCGGGACCAAAGCAGGTTGACGTTGAAATGCCATATAATTGTCCGCCCCAGTCTGAGTATCAAGAGAAGATGAGGATTAGAAAACAACAGGGAGAGGGTGTTATGAATCATATATGTCGCGCTCATAACGAAAAAGACCTAGCTATATTTGAAATGTTGACTCAAGGTGGTAAATATAAAGACTTGCCCGAATCAGTTAGACGCTATCGCTCTGATATTTTTAATGATAAGTATAAACGTTTGAAGTGGAATGAACCCTCATGGACATTAACTGCACATATGCAAAGAGATTGTTTAGCTTATATTCATCCAACTCAAACTAGAAGCCTTTCTGTGAGAGAAGCTGCTAGACTTCAAAGTTTTCCTGATGACTTTGTATTTGATGCGCCTATGACTAGGATGTTTGAGTTAGTTGGTAATTCTGTACCCCCTTTTTTGGCTGAGGCGATCGCCAGACCTATTGTTGAGCAGATCAAGGCTTACAAAGCAAGTCATTAGCTAGTTAAATTGGCAATAATTATAGATAGAAAAGTGATAATACTATCAAAGCACTTAGATATAGTGTTAACCTCTATCTTTCAAGATCGATTTAACTGAGCATATCCCTGTCTCCATCCAAGGTAAATATAGTTACATGATTCATGGTAAATTTTCCAGTAGCAACTGCCTATCAAGTAAAGTATTTCTGTGTTCGCAAGAAGTTTCAGAAATGAACTGGCAGGCATAACAAGCAGAGCCATTAACTCTATCTTCTCCAAATTCTTCTTCAATACAAATTGGGTCATTAGAGCAAGCATCTACATTGCGTAGAGCAGACTTAAGAATACGTTCAAAATGAGGCACTAAACCGATTAGTCCTCCCAATGTACCATCCCCTCCAGATTGGGCTGTATAAAGTAGTAAACCACCAACGGTCTTATTATTTTCCGTGTAGGTGTAAACTCGTTCCCTAATAGCTGCTGACGAATAACCAGAATCCACTGATAGTGCTGTAATTAAACGATGACTTAGTGTATGCCACCAGACAAAAACAGGGTGTAAATAACTCGTTTGAGATCCCGGCATAGCCTTAATTTTTCGGTAGCCATCAGTGGAGTTATAAGCTGACAACCAACGACTATAAGCCGACCCTTTTAAAGGAAAATGTTCTGAAATGCCTTTTGGTTCTTCTGTAGATATCAAATCTAAAAAAATACCTTCACCAAATAACTCAACACCTGGATGCCAAGCGATACTTTCATCAGGTGGTCTATACTCAACAGGGACAACTTTAGGCTGTGGATCATCCTTATCTGTGCTAATCGGTCGTGTATAACCAACCTGTACCATTACCACCCGCAAGCGACTAAGCGGTGTAACCCGTAAAATTCGTCCTGAATCTAACGTGAATGTCTCCACATTTTCGTGGTAAACTTCAAACTGATTTGGACCACCAGGTTTATCTGAACGATGCGGTGGAGCGCCATAACAAGCAGCGTTACTCAGACTTTTAAACTCTTCTTGTTTCAGGTTTTCTTCAGTTGCGTTGTGTTGTCTTGTTTGTTCATTAAGAACATCATTGGCAGCATCAAGGATTTCTCGTTCACTGTATCGCTTAATAGTTTCAACAGATGTTTGGTTTAAAAGTCGTTTTGTCACCAAATCATCTAACATCTGGATAATTTGGGATTTGGATTCTATCTTCATAGGCAAAGCAGCAAGAATAGCTCGACATTGTAGCAAGCGATGTAGAGCGGTATCTAATGGTGGAATTGTTAGGGCAGTTCGGAGTTCAGACACCCTTAAGTTAGCAGCACCACGCTGAATAATTTTGGCTCGTTTCTCACATCCTGCTGGATCTTCTCTTCGTTCTGGAAATCTACCACTACATTGAAACTCTCTAGAGTAAGCTTTCCCAAAGTTTTCTGCTCCGCTACAATTGGGACAGATAATCTGAATATTTCTGATTGCACCTCCACCCCCTTCCCATTTGTAAAAGTCTGCTCCCTGACATTCGCGTTTATGTTTTATCAGTGAGCGCCACGGGACTTCATGCAGATGTCCATGAGAACAAGCTAGAACAAATCTGACTGCCTCCTCACGAGATTTCTCCCAAGCCTTATAAGAATTTTGTAGTTGTCCACAACTTGGGCAACCAACTTTTTCCTCTCTTCTATGTTGATAGAGAATCCCATGTTTTGTACATAAAGACCAAGTGGGAAAATGGTAAGTTTGGTAAACTGAAATGCTTTCAGGTTTTCCTAAATCAGCATTGGATGGAATATAGAAAATTTTATTGCCATTGAGCAAGGTTTGGGACAGCCTCAAGTCTGTGATTTCATAATCTTCCGGTCTGCGCCCATTATCAAATAATTTGGATTGGCTGGGTGCTGCAATCACCACCGGACCATCTGGTGTTTCTAGAATACTACCTGGTCCAAAGGTAGTGATGTATTGTGAAGGACGCAAAGATTGACCTTTACTTGCCATAATTTAACTTTTTCCTTGATTGGCTTGATTTTGCTGATTCATTGAATATAGCCAAAGCGCGTCATAGATTCGACTTCACGTAAAGACTGGGGAGAGTTGCGAAAGACAAATGTAAAACCTTGTTGCTGATGTTGGTCATCTCCTAACACAACAGACTTTGTAGGAGGTTTGTTAATTGCGTACTCTACATAAACTAAATTATTTTCTTGTTGTGCAGTAGTTTCCCATCGGTCAAATCCTCCTTGCGCCTCCCGATTAACTTGGTCTTCTGGTGGTCTTCTGGTTTCTAGCTGAATTTGCGATCGCCTTTTAATAACTTCGGTGATACATCTCAACTCATCTGAGTTACGAGCATTTCCAATTCCAATGTGGCTAGCATCCGCCGCCCATTGAGATACAACATTTACTCCCTGAATTGTTCTAGCTTGTCGCAGTAATGCCACTGCTACTGGCCCCATCCCCCGTTCTCTGGCTCTAGAGGCAAAGGGAGTCACTGTAATCGGCTCCACATAACGGTAAATCGCCCTATGATAGCCAGTGAAAAATTCATAATGATCTAAGTCTCTGGGACGACTGGCCCTAAAGAAAGTAATCACCAGCCCTCCAGTTGAACGACCGACACGACCTGTAGCTTGGATATAAGATGAAGTAGTTTTTGGCTGACCATTAACCACCATTAAACCCAAGCGGTCAATGTCAACACCAGTACCGAACATGGAAGTACTTAAAACAGCATCTCTGGCATCTGGTAATGGCAGTGACAGGCTGCTAAGTAAACCAGGTAATTCAGTAGAATCCATACGACTGGAAAGTTCAATCGCTTCTTCTAGTTCTCGTCCGGTCACTTCCATAATATCTGCATTGTGCCGCAGTCGTTCAGGAATGTCTTGACGATAAAGTGTGACAGCACCTGCCAATTCCCGAATCGCATTAAAGTAGCCTACCAACGTCCAAAATGGGTCGCAGTCACTATCGCTATATCCTGCCTGTTTCAGTTGCTCAATGCTCTGAAACATTGATGAATAGATGCGAACAATAGGAGTTTGAGCGCCCTTCCCTGGAGCGCAAACAGCTACATAAAGGCGACCACTAGGATGCTTGCCATTAGCATCTATCTCTAATGGATGAACATTCCTTGGTGTTCGAGCAAAAAAACTGTTGTCCGCTGATAAAGCAGGAGGCGGGAATTGAAAAACAGAGCGGTTAAACAAACATTGTACTTGCGATTGAGACTGTCGCACTGTTGCAGTGGAAGCAATGTATTTAGGGCTGACAAGTTGACCCTGATACATTCGTTCACATAGAGTATCGACTGCTGTTTCGTAAAGCCCAACCATGCTACCAAGTGGCCCTTCTATTAAATGAAGTTCATCTTGCAGAATAAGGTCAGGTGGCAGGAGTGGATTGACAGCTTTATTATGGCTTTTAGGATCGCTAGCCCCTGCATTATCACGATAAAATCCAGACCTGCTATTGTAATGATTGATGTTTCCAAAGAGCGCACTTGCTCTTGGCTCAAAGGCTAAACGGGCAAACTTATCAACTGTAGCTACTAACAGTGAAGGAATACGGGAATAAACTTGATCGTCAACTGTATAGGCTGAAATTGGAATTCTTGAAGAGAAGCTTGAGGATGAGTTAGTGTACCCTTTAAAAGCTTCAAGAGGTTGTTCCCAGACAAATTTATCAGCAGCAATAGTTTGTTTATCAAATTTTTTATTAAATTCAAGAGGAACTTTTTCATTCCAAACTTTTTGGCTGTTAAGTTCACAATTTGGATAGGGACAATATATTTCAAAGTTCTCTACATTTTCTTTTCCTTTGTTTGTTCCTATATAAATTCTCTTGAAATATCCAGGTCGGCTGATTCTAAAAGGGACTAAATTTAAAGAGTTTAACTGGGGCTGAATTTTATCTCTCCACCATCCCTCCAGCTTCCCTACTGAAAGTTTTGATCCTTTTTTTATGTTCAGACTTAGGGAAAGGGTTATATAGTTACTAGAATTGACAATAGGAGCAGAAGAAAAAATCGGTTCGGATTCAAGTTCTTCCCAGTTTTCTGTTTGGTGATAAATTGATGGGTTAGCAACTGCCCCCTGCATAACTAAATGAATTGTGTGTGTCTTTCCTCCTAGTAATCCGTCTCTTGGTATGGCTAGGATTGACCCACAACAAGGGCAGTTAAGAATCTGAGATGGGTCGCCTTCTACTCCTGTTTTGCCTTCCAATGCTGAAATAGCACCTAACAAAGGATTACTGTTGGGAATGTATATATCTTTCAAGCGATTAGGGGTTACGCTACCACCAACCCATAGTCCCACAGAAAAGCGAGTCGTTCCCCAAATATGATGGTCGTTGCGCTGACAATCCTTCGGTCGCCACCCCACTGGAGAACCCATTCCTAAGTTTTCAACTCGTAGCACTTCTGAGGCAACAATTAAGCCTAAAGCGCGACGAAATTGTTGAATTGTTAACAGTCTCAGGGTATACCTAGAAATTACACTAACACCCTGTCCAGTTGGATCTTTAGAAGAATCTTTACCAGAGCGTAATCTTCTCAATCCTAGTGTGAAAGCAGCTAATCCCAAATATGCCTCAGTTTTTCCCCCACCTGTAGGGAAAGCTAGTAAGTCGCAAGTTTGGCGATCTGGATGTAAAGGATTAGCGATCGCCGGGATATTCATTAGAATAAATGCTAGCTGGAAAGGTCTCCAGGTAAAATCATATCCTGGTCTTCTCCAAGATGCCTGAAGATTAATCGCTTTATTTGCAAAACAAAAAGCCAATCTTACTTCTTCATTTTGAATAATTAATTCAATAGCTTCTTGTATTCGCCGCTGAGTTATGCGACAGTTTTCCAGATGTCGATTAGCGGCTCGATGATATCTAGGCTCTAATTGACTGACCGTAGTTTGTTGTTGATGAATCCAGGCTGCATAACCGTCAACTAGAGGCTGTAATGCTGCACGCATTACGGTTGAATTCCATGCTTGTGCCAGAGTAGCAGTATTTAGGTCTGGAGTCTGTTGTATTTCAGATTCCCAATCAATTGCAGGGGATTCAACTGGGTAGCAAGGTACATATTCTGTTCTACAGTCTGGCAGACTAAACTTCTGCCATTGCTGTTTTCCACATTTAAACTGTACAGGAAAACCATCAATCCATTGCAGTAAATTTTCTTCTTTACAGGGGCGCTCAGGGTCTATTTCTTTCCAAATGGCTGCACACAAGTGACCCCGCGCATACGCAAGATATTCTCGATATATCAATTCTAATGACTCGTCTTCTTCCTGAAGACTTCCGAGTTCAGGAGTCTCATCAGAAGGCTGAAAACTATCAAAAGGCAAAAGCTTTGCATTTTCTCCAGTCACAACCCGAATTTGAGGTTGAAAAATTAGGTCGCTAGTCTCAAAGCGTCTCTTTCCCGACTCACTCAGTGGGTCAATTAAAGAAGTCTCATTAACTAGGTAAATTGATACTTTGTAGGTGTTATCAGAGCGAGGAACACTCCGAATTGTGATTTTAACTGCGTCAATTTCGGAGATCGTTAAGTTGTTTGTGATAGAAATCGGTTCAGGGGTGATATAAAAATTGGGAATTCGCTTAAAGACCTGATTTCCTTGGGGATTCCTCTCAGAACGATATCGCGCCCAAGTTGCACAAATTTCTATTGTTGGTTCAATCCCTTTCGTAGCACTAACAATAAAAGAAATACCTAAAGAACGAGGTTGTGATTTTGGATCTAAGACAGGTGCAGCAGCAGCTACAGGACTATCTTGATCTGATTCATCCTCGCCATAGTCGTCCATTCCAGTCCCTAATATTTCTGCTTCCCCCTCAATCTCTTTAGCATCTTCATCGCTGGCATCCCTGGGAATGAGGACACCAGTGATAAATTCATTGCGTGGATCTTGCTGGCTGGGCAGTACCTCATAGCAAGACTCTCTGGGTCCAAGAACTTCCTGTCTGAGATTAAGTAGCAATTCTGTTCTGACTGACACAATTCACCTTACTATACAATTTGTAATCTATTCATTCTTTGCTCTAGATTTTACGCAAATTTTAAGTAATTTTATTAAGTAATTTTACTTAAGTATGTTGTTTATCACCACTAATTTACTAATTTTCTGAACCTATCGCCTCCTTTAACAATCCTTGAAGTGGCATTATGTGTTTTTCCAAAAATGTGATGTATGTATCCTGCCCACAGAGTTTAATGTGTAGTTTTCCTCCTGTTTTTGGAATTGAATTAATTTGCTCTTCAATATCATTTCCTAGCTCGACTGAACCATGTTTGAACTTAGCGCAACAGGTGGGACACAAGCAAAGAACATTACCCAGATTATCAATCCATCTTGCTTTTGTGTAAGAAACTAAATACACTCCCTCAAAATATGGTTCGCCATTTCGCTTCGGGAAAGTTTCGTAACAAATTTGACATTTACCGTCGTATATTGCCTTTAGATCAGTTCGTATATTATTATTTTTACCTTCCCATTTCTTAGATTCAATTTTCTTGAATCTTTCAATGATGGATGGTTCTTTGTCTTTATCATTGCGAATACTATCTTGTATTTTCTGAAAACGAGCTTCAGGATTAGGAACTGGACTTGATTCTATAGCTTCATTTAATTCAGTTTTACCAGGGCGGGAAAATACTTCTTTAAGAGCAGTTCTGTAGTCAATGCTAGGTGTTTCTGGTTCTGGCGAAGTACCATTACTAGATGTTGTTATTGATCCTGTTCCATTGTTTCGTGTTTCTTCAGATGATGCACCTTTAATTAACTTTTCAACCCAGAGCTTTTGCTTGCGTGGGTTTTTTCTTAGGTAATCAAGGAGTTCGGGTAATATTCCTATTCTTTTAGCTTCTTCTAGCAGAGAAGCCCTTGGTTTGACTCCTATACAAGTTGCAAGATCCTCATCTTTTTCATCTCTAATAAAATCCTTAGATACATCATCAAGAGATAAAGTGTTAGGTTGACACAATTTTAGTAGGGAATTAGGAAGCCATTTTTGGGTAGAAACTTGATGCCATACTTTGGAAAAACATTTTTCTTTTTGAGCATCTTGGTAGGTTACACGTTTAGATGATTCTATTACTCCACTCAGTTTTTGTCGGTTAGGTAACAACAAATAATTCCATATATATGATGACTTATCGTATGTAGGATTTTCTAAGGCATGAGCTAAACCATCAATAGAAAAGTTAGGATCAAATCCTTTAATACCTCGTTTACGATTACCTTTACTGTCAGAAATAATAACGTAACCATGAGCATTAGGAGAACTATAATAACAACGAACTGTCTCACTAATACCTAGCTCAATCAGCAGTTCACGGTCAATATAAATATTATTATCTAGAAACCAAGCTGCTTCATTACCTTCAAAGTACATTTCTAAACTCTGGGAACGAAAATATATTTTTTCAGGTGGTTGATATTCCTGTTTATTTGTTTTTGCATTGATAGATAGTAGAAATGGTGTATCTTTTAGTTGTTCTATAAGCTGTTTTCTTTCTGTAGAAGACGATGCTTGTAAAGCATCCTCAATTATTTGAATATCCTTTTTATTTTGTTCTTCATCAATTTGTTTTAATACTTTGTATTTACGAATAATATGATCACGTACTTCTGTATAACTACTAGGTTTTTCTAAACCTAGTCTTTCTAAAAATGTTTTAGCTTCTGGAATTGCAACAATTTCTACTTTAACAGTTGGTTTACTTGTTGGTACATCAGTTGGTAAATAGGCATTTGGTTTTTTAGTATGATAGTCAAATGGTGTTACGTGCTTATTATTTTGTAACCTGATGAAAGGTTTGTTCAATAGTGGTGGATTTTTTCTATGTGTTTCTTCTTTCCAAAGTGCTTCTTGACCTATGAGGAAGGTATAAAATTCTGCTACCCAATCATCTGACTGCTGTGTAATAAAATCTAGACTAAATTTTGAAGCAAATTTGTCAGGTTCTATTTCTTCAACTTTCAGAATATCCCTAATATATTGGCATAATTCAGGAGTAGTATTCCTAGATATTTCGTCAGATAACCATGTGTAATTATCTCCATAAAGCTGTTGTAATTGAGTATCTGAAAGAAGTTTACGAAGTGCAGCACTTCGAGCTAATTTAGCCTGTGTAGCTGGAATATAACGTCCGTCAGGTGTAGGCAACAAGGCATTTTCTTGAAAGGCTTCACATACCTCGTTAAATACAGGATAAAACATAGCATTTTCTGGAAATTCAGATGCACGTATGGGAAGAATTTGTAAACAACTTACGGTGAGTAATCCTAAATCTTTTAACTTTGGAAGAACACTAGCTACTAAATCAGCAGTAATTTCAATTAGTTTCTGGTTAAAGCTATCATTAGGAGGAATTTTTGCCCTATCTGGTGTAGTACGATAAGGACCTTGTACTAAAAAATTCAAATGAGTTTCCTTTTCAGTTGGGAAGAAAACTACTAATTGAGAATTCGATACAGGAACAATTTGTTCTTGCTGAGTTTTTTTATCTTTCTGAACAAGAAAAGCAACTTCAACTTTGAGATTTAGCTGAGAAGGAACTGGTTTAGCAAAGATGAGCCAAGTCTCTTGAGTATTATCAAAAGATGTATTTATCTTAATAGTAACTCGTTTATAACCAGCGTCATGTTCTAAAATGTCTCGCTTGTAAATTACTTGCTGTCCCTTTTCTAGATGCCAATAAATTTCTTCAATATAATTTAGAAATAGCAAATTGCGCGGATTGAATTTTCGCAGGTGAGTTTCAATCTCTTGGTAAGCAACTGCCTTAGATAAATCTTGTTTGTTAAATTTAATAATAAAAAGAGTAGTATATTCTCCAGATATAATAACATCACTCGTTACAGCATGAGGTCTAACATAATGTTCAATAAAAAAATGTTCATCACCTGAGTGAATTTCTGGAGAATCAGTATAGGCATAGACTGACTTGAAGCCAATACCAAACTTTCCAATTTTTGTTAAGTCTTCCTTTTTGGTACTCTTCACCAATCCACAGATACCCTCAACATCTGCTTCTGTAAATAATCTACCATTGTGATAAACTTCAAGGCGGTCATTAAATAATTTAAAAATTACTTTTGTAGCTCCTGCATCCTCTGCATTTTGAAGTAATTCATAAATAAAGTGCGTTTTGTCACTGTACAAGCTAGTAAGAAAGACAGGCCCATACTCATCTATATCAGTACCATATCTTCTAATATTTTCTTCTGTAATTTGTTTGTAATTGCTAACCATTTGTGATCACCCCTTGTACTAATAAAATTCCTACGGCAACTCGCTGACTAATAATGTCTGCTTCACTGCGATTTTCTAAATCAGAACGCTTGCTTTCGTAATCTCGTAGAATACGCGATCGCTCTGACTCTTTCATCCGAATAATCCCCTCTTCTTTAGCCTGATTTAGTTCATTTTCTACGCGCTGAATGCGATTTTGGTAATAAGCATCAAGGCTAGCAAGTTTGCAATTTAATAACGTATTGTTTCTCTCTCGTAACTTACAGAGTTCATTTAAGCGATACTGGTGTACAGTTTCATCAAGCTGTTGAATACCAGAATCGACTAAAGAAGTTGGGAAGTTAACATATTCTGCTGGTTGTACAGCGTGGGTCAACAATCGCACTAGGGCGTCTGAAACTTCGGGTGCAAAACACAATTTATCAAGATTGCAAGCATTTCCTACTAGTCGCACTTCTGGGCGCACAGCCACCGTTTCCCAAAGATCACAAACAAAAAGGTACTGTCCTGGTGGCACTGTATTATCATAAATAGCAACTTGCGTGACGAGTGGCTCATCTATAGTCGCCCAATGAGAAATTGCCACCCGTGCTAGAGGATGAATCGGCGTGATAAATGGAATCTCCCTCTGTTCGAGAGCAGTTTTCTGGTCAAAGGTGAATAGCCAATGACGATCATCACCTTCCAGCCAACGTGTGAAAGTAACTGTGGAACGGTCTGACTGTTTGAGCGATCGCACTTTTTTAAGCAGTTCCCCTCGTCCATCTTTGTTCAGGCGTAGCCGATGGAGTCCTGAATGCCGGCTATCAACAGTAATTTGTCCTCCCAATGTTGGCTGTTCCACAAACATTTCAATCAGCTGGCGTAAATCATCAGCAGAAACAAATTTGTCTTGAGCAACTAGCGTGTCAATATCCGAAGTAAACCCCTCATCAAGCCCCAAGAATGAACCACCTTCTGCTTCCAGGCGATGCTGTTCTTCTGCTAGGCGGAGTACATTGTCTGCCATTTGTTGTGCTTTCTGTTCAGCTTGTTCGGGGCTGAGTTTGGGGTCAAGTGCCACACGAGTTAAATCTTGTACAACATCTCCCAGCACTTCCTCTAAATCCCCAATTGTGTCTTGAAAGATGCCCAATCGTTCAAAGCAACGGAAGAAAATGCGTTCTTCAACAGTGCCTGGTGTGACAAAATTAAATATGAGTACCTTATCGCTTTGCTGACCAAAGCGGTCAATTCGTCCAATGCGTTGTTCAATCCGCATAGGATTCCAGGGGATATCGTAATTTACCAAGCGATCGCAAAATTCATAATCTAGTCCTTCACAACCTACCTCAGAAGATAAAAGGATATCGAGTGCATCTGGGTTGTCGCGGGGCAAGCGGAATCGCTCTCGTAAGTGTTCTCTTTTTGCATCTTCCACCTTTCCAGTAATTACTTCTACTCTGTAACCAGCACCTTGCAGTTGCTTTTGCAGATAAGCCAAGGTATGCAAAAAGAACGAGAAAACCAATACTTTGCCAGAACCCTTACCCTCTAATGTTTCTTCTATTATTTTTAATAACTGCTCTAACTTTGGATCATTTGGTGGCAAGGCAGCAGATAGGCTACGCAGGTTTTTGGCTTTCTCCAGCAAATAGGGGAGAAGTTTAGTATCCTCATCCTCTGTTTCAATGTCGTCACTAATATCAGAGAGTGCAAATTTGCCAGTCAAGATAAATTTATTGAGTGTAGGTACAAGGGCTGGCAAACAACTCGCCGCCTGACGCTCTAAAGTATCGGTGATCAGCCGTATTACTTGTTCTTCATAGTCTAAAGAAAGCATTTCTCGACGAAATTCAATCAACGCCTGATAAAACTCTTCCTGTTCCGGTGTAAAGGGTACAGAAATCGTGTGTGGCTCACGAATTGTAAATCTCCCAATGTCCCGTCTACGAGTACGATTTATTACATGAGCTAGTGAATGCACTTCTTCTAAATCCCGCAGACAATTAATTCGGTCTGCATCAGTAAACGTTACCCCACCCCTAAACTTTTGATACCAGTCCATAAATCGAGGATCTTGGCTGAGTACCTGCTCACCCCAAGTTGTTGTTGCAGCATCTCGCAATGCTTGGAGTGCTGAAGTTTGCCAAGTATCTTCAGGAGCGTGATTACGAATATGCCGGATAGCCTGATTGAGATACTGATTAGGCTGCACCATTTCATTAAACACTGTCTCATCAAGAAACAGGTCTGGGCGTAGCAGATTGAGCAATGTATAGAGGTTGCGATTGCCAAGATGCAAAGGAGTAGCGGAAAGAAATATCACAGCTTCACTAATGTCGCAAAGAAATTTCACTACTTCATGAGAGCTAGTCCCTGTATTTCTAAGATGATGTGCTTCATCAACAATAACCAGACTAAAGCGGGGGGATGGATTAAGTGTCATTAATCCGGGGCTTGGCCGTCGCCCCTTCATTCCCTTGAGATATTTATCAATTCTCAGGAGTTCCAAATGGACTATGGCGCGTGAATACTGCAAGGGCCAAATGCCATCTAAATCAGTCTCCCGCAGGCAATAGGAAAAAGTTTCTGAAGTCAGTGGTCGAAAATCTTCATCAAAACGGCGCATTTCAGCTCGCCATTTGTTAACGAGGGCTTTGGGGCAAACAATCAGAATGTTGTCTAGCTGTTGGCGGGTTTGAAGTTCCCGTAGTATTAAACCAGCTTCAATAGTTTTCCCAACACCAACTTCATCAGCAATTAGTAAGCGGGGCTGGTCAGCACGTAAGAAACGCAGTAAAGGTTTGAACTGGAAGGGAATAAACTTGATGCGTGCTGATTGGAGGGCGTAGAGATTATCAATTTGTGGATGAGAAAGCCTTGCTGCTGTCAATCTGGCACGAAAGCCGTGTACATCCAGCCATTGTCCTGCTTTTAATGTTTCCAATAATCCAGTAGTTTTTGCAGTTGATCCAGCATCAACCAGTTGATCTTCATGGTATTCCAGGATTTGAGTGGGTGAATGGAAGACACGGTAACGCGATCGTCCCCCTGCTGGTGGAAGAATCTCGATTACTGGCCCGGATCTCGAGGGGTCAGCACGCAGACATACAAGTTGTCCCAGATTAAAGAGTGGTTGCATCCCTAATTTATACCTACATTCACATAGACCCGAAGCCAATTTTTGAGTTGAAGGACGAGCGCTCTACACTTTACTTTAGTGTTCCCACAAACAGATGCTTCAATTACATCCATGAACACTATAATTACTGATTCACTGGCAGAAAAAGACGCAGTGACCACAAGGGTACGGGGCTTGGGGATTTTGAATTTATTCCGCCCACTACGGGCGGGGCATGAACCGAAATAATTTTTAATCTAAAATCGGCAATCTAAAATTGGCACGGTCAAACTCTACTGAAAGTGTGCGCGTTGTCGCTTGCGGGGGTTTGCCCCCATCACTTTTTACCTGAACGCACCTGTCTCCCTGCTAGGTGCAGCATCACCCAGATAAATTTGCTTAGAATTTTCAGGAATGTGAATCCAGTCAAGGTCTTTTAAACGATGTTTCAAATTACGTTTTGTTATTCCAAGTTCATGTGCCATTGCATCAAGGTGAGACTCCTTAGTTAAGTCACGTCCCTTTCGTGTTTCTTCTAACTTACATCGAGGCATCAGTAAGCAACTGGCAAAATACTGAGCTTGCCACTCAATCTTTTCAAGCTGTCGGCTAACATTACGGCATAGGAACGGCTGCATATTTATCTCAATACCCTGCTCTGACCGTTCTATAAGAGAACCAACTGCGTTGTGGTTAATGTGACCATCGGCGTAACCTGTACAGCTGCTTCGTGGACTCTGGAAGCGAGCGATCGCATTTACTTTTGCATTCGCACTCCCCACCAAGGACAACGGTGTGTCGATAATAACAACCGACCCTACCGCATGACCTTATGGCACTGGCAGCAGTGGCAGAAAGACGGGATGCCCACGGTTGTTGTACCCAATGAGGGTATTTCACCCAAGGGTTTGGTCAAAGCTACTAACCCCCACAAACCCCTGTGGGCGATGGGTGCATTCGTTGGGTTTGCCACTGCGGGCTGGATGTTGCGTCACCTCCAAGACAACGAGCGCAAACTGGCTAACTTCCAAGCCATAGCAGAAACACGAGATGTGGCACAAGCAGAACTTAAAGCGCGATGGCTACGCCCGCCGCAGGCATCGCAATTGCTAGACGATTACCGTGAATTCGCAATGGCGCAGGTTGAGTTACAAACCTCACTCGACATGATAGCCAACGACCACACGGTAGACATCCAAAAAGCCGAAATCTTGGGCGAAACCGAAATCAAAATCACCCAGATGTCAGCCAACGACGCGGTGTTTGAAGCAGAAACTGCTGGGATGAGCGAGCAACAGAAGCAGGAGTACATCAACTTTCTCAAGTCTCAGAAAACCCCATACCTGCAAGGAAGCCAAACTTTACAAGGAACAGTTGACCCCAGCGATAAAGTAGAAGGTTAGGGGGATAAAGAAGCACGCTTAGAAAGTGAGAATACAGGGGGTGAAATCTCTGAACCAACCCAAAATCAGACTTCTAGGAATGATGCAAGCCCTACCCTAGAACCCTTAAATCGCATCTTGGAAAGCGCTCAACCCTAATTGTAGGTGGCACTGGTGCTGGCAAGAGCGTCACTGAAAGCTATATGCTCAACAGGTTCAGTAAACGGTTTCCCCAAGCTGATGTCTGGGCGATCGCTCAAAAGAATGACAGTTTTTGTGGGCTAGACAAAAAAGGACGGGTACTTTTATTTGACCCCCTAGAACCACAACTGGCGATGGCTGCCATTGACCAAGTTTACAACAGCTACGACCAACGCCGTCGAGTACCGGAACACCGCCGCCATGAATTTGATAATCAACCAGTCAGGTTAATCCTAGCTGATTGGCATTCAATCTACGAAACTTGCAAGGACGAAGCATGGTTTCAGCCCTACCTCAAGAAAATCAGCACCATTATTACAGTCGGTAGAGAACTAAATGTTTGCCTGATTATCGACACTCAATCGTTTAATTTAGCTGCCTTGGGTATAGGTGACAGTAATATTAGAAAAAACCTCTACATCATCGCTCAAGGCAATTATAAAATCATGAAGTTTTGCGCGATTTATTACATGAATTTTTGAATTATGAAGATTGGGAAGAAATAGCGTCGGCTGCGGCTAGGGCGGTACGGGAGAGAGTTTTGAATGTTTGAGGTAGGTAGTTATTATCTCAAGATGCACCAAAGTAATCTGACTGCAAATCGACGCAATGCTTTACGATTGCGTGAAGACTATGACGCTGTGAAAGCAGGTGTAACTATGTCAGTCAGCAATGGCCAAGTTGTTGGGCATATTAATCGACTAAAAATGTTAAAGCGACAGATGTATGGTCGTGCCAAAATAGACCTGCTGGAGCGACGATTTTTGTTGGCTATTTAAGCAGAAAAACTTTGAGGATTTCCACTTGACTTATGAGTTACAGAAATCAGTTTATCTGCAAGTTTGTTGCCGCACCTGGGGGGTGCGTTTTTTCTCCCCAGAAAAAATGTCCGGACAGCAACATAGCTTGCTACTCACCAAAGGTTTTTTTGGGCTACTCGAATCAACTGTTAGATGAATATGTGATGGATCTCTAATGGATTTGTATTGGATCTTTCATCGCATAATTTTTGTCAATAGCTAAGTATTGTTGCAAATAAAAATTATACATAGAATACGTATCTTAGACAAATGGATCTCTATTGGATCAACATTGTCACTGTAATGAATCTGCAATGGCTCGTTCGTGGATCTGGCATGGATCTGTAATGACGCACTTTTCTAAATTGAATTTTTTAGCAGAAAAGTAACGACTTAATTAATAGCAACGAAAAAAAAATAACCAATTGGCTAAAATTTGGCTCCAACAAATGGTCAGTAGAGTGATGTTCACAGCCAATATTTGCATTTAAGTTAAAAACAGCTTTTATGGATAATCACAACCACAGTCAATGTCAAATCTGATAGTCAGTTTTGACCCTGGTGCTTCCTTGACCAAGATTGTTTACGAACTAGCAACTGAAGGCAAACCATGTTTGATGACAATGGAACCAGAAATGCTGAAATTGCCTCAAAGTTCGATTGACGCTTATATGTCGAGTCGCAAGGGTCTTGAATCTCCTAAACCAGCAGATGAAGCCTGGGTGTCAAGTCCGACAGATAGTGATACACAATGTACGGTAGTTGGATTCCTCGCACGGCAGTTTTCAGCATCTGCCAGACTCGATAAGCTCAAGTACGAAACCTCAATTCACAAAGCCCTAGCAGTAATTGGTGCGATCGCTCAACACAACAAATTGCCTAACAGGTTTTCACTATCACTTACCTCACTACTACCCTATGGTGAATATCAAAATCGCCAAGCATTTGAGCAACAGTTACAGTCTGCACTCAAGGATTTTAGGTTTCGGGGTCAAAGGTTGCGGGTGAAACTGGAGAGATTCGAGTGCTTACCCGAAGGTGCGGGATTGGCAATGATTCGCCAACGCCAGAATGGTAAAGAATGGTTTAACGCCCAAACCATCGCAGTGCTGATGTTCGGACATCGCAATACCAGCCTTCTATTATTTGAACGGGGCAAGATGACGGCGGGTTATACCAATGGGTTGGGCTTTCACCAAATGGTAAAGCGAGTAATTGAGCGCACATCTGGGCAGGATGCCACTGCTTTGACCTCTGCCATCTATGCAGCTGGTTCAGACATCACAACTGATAACCAAGCAATTCGCACTCTGGTCAAAAGCAGAGAACCTAAAAATCTTGATTATGAATTGCAGATGATTGTTAATGCCATTGCTACTGCTAAAGCTGAGTATTGGTCTAGGCTTTACGATTGGCTGGAATCAACTTTACCTGCGGTGAACGAGGTAATTTTGAGTGGTGGCGCAGCATTGTACTTAGAGCAAGAGTTACAAGACTGTTTTCAAGAAATTTCAACTTATTGGGGTGCTGACTTACAGCAGCAGGTACAAGAAGTATTCAAGGATAAAAGTAATGATTATTACCGTACTTTCCGAGAGCAGGAAGCTTTGTCGTTTAGGTTGATTGATGCGTTTGGTTTGTTTATGCGGTTTAGAGCGCAAATGGAGAAGGTGGCATAACTATGACTAATAATAAATTACGTAAAAATCATGACACTAATAGACAGCGCAAAATTTTTAGATTTTCTTACCATCCTTACTCAAATACAGTAGACGGACAGTTAATCACATATTTGCAACAGGGAGATGAAGCACGTTCTAGCAAAGAGATGGTATTGCAGGCATTACGAATGTGCTGGTTGCCTTTAGCATACAAAGCACAAGCAGATGCAGGTGTAGATATTAGCGATCAAGAACTGCGTCGGGTAGGGTTGATTTGTTGTCATGCCCTGGAACAACATTTGGCTTATTTGCGAATGGAACTAGGATTACCACATAAATCAAGTGATGTTTTGCCTATGCCTATAAGCACTATGACCAATCCTCAAACGCTTGCTACTATGTTCGGTCTAGATGCAGGTAATTTCAGTCACATTAATCCTGATGATAATATTGGCGAAAACAAAGGTATTAGTAATAGTAATAGTAATAACAATAGTAAGAGCAAGCAAAAACACAAAATAGATTCTGATTACTTCATCCCTGGTGAGGGGTCTTTCCATGATGACACAGACAATATATTTGAGAATATTTAAGTATTTATTAATGCACATTTAGTCAAATTAAAAAGGAGATTTAAGATGGCAGCAATTCACTTCATGGATGGTGAAAAAGGTGGAGTTGGCAAGTCTTTGTTTGCACGGGTTATGGTGCAATACTGCATTGACAATAAACTCCCTTATGAGTTGGTAGAAGCAGACCAAAGTAATCCAGATGTAGGCGCATTTTATCCAGACAATCATAAAACAGCAGTTTTTAGCGAATCAGAGCGTAAAGCTTACGATGCTGATGAAATTTTTAATTTAGCACTAACAACTTCTGTCATTGTCAATTTACCTGCTCAAGTATACCCAGCAGTAACTGATTGGATTGAGCGGAATCAAATCCTAGAACTTACTGGGAAAAATAAGGTCAAAATATATAAGTGGTTTGTTTGTAGTGGTGGATATGACAGCGTTCAATTATTCATGCAATCTCTCGAACGCTTTGAGAACAAGATTAAACACATATTTGTACGCAATTATGGTTTATGCGATGACTGGAAACATGTAGATGGACGTAAGAATTTACAGGATTTAATCAAAGCTCATAAAGTAGCTGTCATCAATTTTCCCAAGTTCAGCTATCGAGAGCGGGATATCCTTGATGCCAATCAGATAAATTTTTCTGCGGCTAGAGATTATGGAGAGTTAGGTGTATTGGGTAAGCAGCGATTACACAATTTTCTCAAAAAAGCTTCTGAGGAAATTGAGAAAGCTAAAATTTGGAATCTTCCGACAGCTTCAATTACTGCCCCAACAGAAAAAGTTGATGATGCTAATGTCAACGGCAAAGTTGCTACCAAAAAGTAATCTAATTCAGGAGTGCTGTTATCGGTAGCGGAGTGTTTAGCCCGTGCAATTAATTTTACTTTTTTACTCAGCACTCAGAACTGTTTCGGTGACATCTCCCACCATCAAATCGGATTACCAAATGAGCGTAGGGTACGAGGGCGCTAATTAGCCAAAAGCAAATACAGATATGAGTAATTCTCACACTGAAGAACTCGATTTAGACGATGAATTTTTGGATTCAGTAGCCGCTAGAGGCAAAGGACTGAGCCAAATTCCTTACCCAACTTTACTAGATTTAGCCATTCGAGGTAAAGATGATTCATTTAAAGCTAGGGTTTGGGAAATAGTAGTCCAAACCGGACTTGACCCTGATGATCCAGCTTTTCTGATGATGATTGCTACTGGCAGGCTACAAGTACTGTTGGAAGACAATCCCAAAGAAATGGAAGCAATGTTTGACCTATGGCAAACGCAGCTTTATGACCATCTCCAGACATATGAAAAGGCAGCAGTAAAAGGTCAACAAAAAGCGATCGCTCAGTCAGTGGCGGCATTAATTAGGCGTACTGAATTTGAGCGTGCTATTCATTCAGTTCCCTCTTTAATTGCTGCGGGAATACTGCTATTAATTGCAGCTGGAGTAGGCGGAGTAGTAAGTGTAGGTGGAATGTCCTGGTATCAATCTAGTCATCTAGATACTGCTGGGCCACGCCAACTCACACAAGCCCAAGCCAATGCTTTGGAATGGGCAACCAGTAATGAAGGTAAGTTTGCTCACAACCTAATGCAATGGAATCAAGATTTGCTGAGTCGTGACCAAAACGGTCAACTTACTTGTGCTAAGGATGTCAAGCGTTTGGGGGTAACACTGGAAATTGGAGCAAGTAGCAGAAAAGCCTCATCCGGGTTCTGCACGTTATGGACATCACCTAGCAATCAGCGCCAGTTTGTATCTAAACCGCGTCTACCTTGAAAACCACAGTTTTTTGGAATTAGAGTAAAGCTCAGAACTCAAGCCACGACCGAATAATACACTCTCCTTCAAAACTCCAGGTTTCAAAATGAACGAGGTTTAAGTTAAAAAATTAGTTGTCAATTTCTCAATCGTAAAAGAGGATTTAGCAGATGTTTACCTGCAAAGTTAACTGGCTTTGGCTGCTGGTAATAGGAGGTATAGCTACAGCTTGTACCCCTAATACTGTAAATGTCAGTGGCAAGGATGAGAAGAATACGATTCAAGCTCAAGCTCAAACTGTGCCTGATTATCCGCCGATGTATGACGTAGATGTTAAAGTTTGTGGCAACATCATTGCCCCTCTCAAGGATGGAAAACGTTGTGTAAATCAACAATTGCGTTTGTGGGGGCCAGTAGGAGAGGCAAAATTAGTTCGTGCTGGTATTTCTCTACCATCAGTTTCTAGCGTAGAGCATAAATTAGCGATCGCCGCGCTGTAACCGATCGCAATTCTTGGTTAAAGACAACAGAAAAAACATCAGCACTGCAATTGCTCTTTCGTGCCTGTCAGGGTTTACCCATAGGCGAGATCAATATGCTACTACAGCAATCTTTGAGTTTTACAGAGCAGCTTGAGGAAATCTCCCAATTAGTGCTAGAGCATAAAGTTAGCAAACTGCGGGGTCGGGGTTTAGAATACATTGCTCAACCGGATGTACCTTCAGCCGGGGGATTAGATTTGCTGGAGAAAAGGTTGGAAACTATTACCTGTCTACTTCAACCTAAAGCAAAGCAATATGGTTTGAAGTTTCCCACTGGAATGCTCTTATGGGGGCCACCGGGTACTGGTAAAAGTCTTTCTGCCAAGTTAGCAGCTAAGAAAATGGGATTGCCACTGTTAGCAGCTAATTGGGGTGTACTACTGGGCGATCGTCATCCAGACAGAGCATTAAAGGAGTTTATTGCTTTGGTGACTTCCCTTTCTCCCTGTGTACTCTACTGGGATGACTTTGATAAAGGCTTTGCTGGCTGGGATTCCAATGCAGATGGAGGTGTGGCACGGCGGCTATCTGCTGCTTTGTTGACTTGGATGCAAGAGCATCAAGAGCCAGTTTATACCATTGCTACTGTCAATCGCTTGTCAATGCTACCTGCGGAATTAGTGCGCCGTTTTGATGATATCTTTTTTGTGGACTTACCCCATGAAGGGGCAAGATATGAAGTTTTCAATCTACATCTAGCTAATACCATTTCTGTATGAAGCTGCGCTAAATTATTCACAAGGGTGTATTTGGTACAAGTGTGATGGGTCTCAAATTGCAAGTTGAGATTAAACAGAGCCGAGAAGAATTGGAAAAAGCTGTTAAAT
>NZ_JBWQXL010000056.1:0-41131 GCF_056620565.1 Nostoc sp. LEGE 12454 | reverse complement strand
CCCTTACTTATAGAAATCGCCGAAAAAGATTTAGTTTAAGGTTTAATCTGATTGCTGCTCTCTACAATTATGAGCTTTGTCTCCCCAAAATAAAATCTTCCTGAGCGACTTTTGCAAGAGGTCTATTATCTGTATTATCATAATTATACATTTTTGCTTTAATAGTTGGAGACTTAGATGTTAAAGCTTTACTTGGATTTTTATGTAGGGATTGTATTCTAACTAATTCTTGTGCGTAATCTTTTAATTCTTTTATGTCAATCTCTGCACTTTTATTCCACAGTTTATCAAACCATATCATAAGTTCTTTGATATTTTCTTTTTCCTCTATTAGAATTGACATTTCAACTCTTTCAAGAATACCCATTTTAGTAAAATTTGCAGAACCCACCAAGCCCAGATGCTTGCCAACTATAACTTTTGCATGTAAATTCTTATAATGATGGATATTTAATTTATTCTCGACAATAAAGTGAATTATATTTTCTCTTGATTGACCCTGAAAAGCACTGAGCCAAGCTTCTATGTCAGAAACAATACGCCACTTCTTGCACTTGTGTAAGAAAAGTTCGACATAGCTAATATCAATGTATGGACAAGCTATTAGCAGTTCTTCACTATTACTGACTTGATGAATTGCTTGATCAAAAGGTGAAATTCCACCATTGATACTTATATCTGTGTGATATATCAATTTAATACTCATAACAATAAATTATTAACTAAAGTTTACTGCGTAAGTTATAGGATAAATTACTAATTGTCTCTCAACTTTGAAAGCTCATCTTTTGCAGCTTCAATAAAGTATTTTTTTTCATGGTTGAAGTCTTGGTTTTGCTTGTTTGTAGATTGGGTATTACCAGCCAGTACACAATCAACTAGTTTTTTAGCTTGCTCAATTACTTTTTCTGTTCCTAAAAGTTCAACTTGTGAAAAATAGTTGATTAGTGAATCAAACTCTTTAATGCTACTAGCTTTTTCTTCTATTGAAAAAAGTATTAGTCTATTCGCTTCACCTAAAAAATCAGAATAAACCTTATTGCGAATAGTCATATCTTCTTTTGTCAAAGATAAGTGCCACTCTTTAATTTTAAGATTTTTGTTTGTAAAATAACTTATATAACCTCCTATAACAGTACCAAAAAGTGCTGACGTAACTCCAATAATGGCTGCAAGAACTTGTGGATACATCTATCAGACCTATCTGTGCAAAGATTGTAATCTAATTTTGTGTTAGATTAAAAAAAGTTAATATCGAAATACAGTCTTACTGATAACTTAGCGAGACACTAAACGTCAACAGATCACATTAACATTATGTCCTTGTTAACGAGAAAATAACTCAACTTCCAAAAATCAAAGCATCGAGCGAATAAGCACCAGGGCCTAAAACTGCGATCGCAATCAGCATGACGCAATACATAAAAGCCTTTTCCCAACTTGGGGGTTCACCTTGTCCTAAAGCACCTTGATACTGTTCTTGAGGAATTAAGTATGGATCTTGAGCTACAAAAGGCTTACTTCCAGAGATGTGCAAATATATCGCAAAAATCATTGAGCAGAGAATGGGCAAAGTTGCTAAGAGTGTGAGGAATCCAATAATCAGAAAAATTCCGCCACCTAACATCGATGCAGCTGATAAAAAGCAAAGAAAGACAGGCGTTTTTAGAGACTCAGCCCACCGTCGAAGATGCGTTATCTTAGGATAGCCGTGTAGTATAAACAACCAGCCAAGGCTAACTCTGAGAAGTAAAAGTGCTAATCCTGGAAATCCGTCAGGATACACAGGAGAAAGTGAACTTAACAAGTGTGGACTTAGCTGTGGGAAATTAAATGCAGCTAGGAAAAAAGCGAGTTTCTTCGGAATAGCTGCGCTTAACGCTACACCCAACCCAAATTGATAAATCATAGTTGTACACCACGGGTATTAAGGTCGATAACATATAATGAATGACCGGCTGTGATAAATAAGCGATCGCTTTCCTTACCACCGAAAGTCAGGTTAGCTGATGTCTCCGGTACAAAAATTTTTCCTAAGCGAGTTCCATCAGGGGCGTATATCTGCACACTGTCTTGAGAACTAGTAAAAACATTGCCATGTTCCTCAACCCGCAGTCCATCCGGTTGTCCTGGCTCAATGACTGCAAATACACGCCCATTCTTTACATAGCTATCGCCCACAACTTCATAGACGCGAATATGATGAGGCCCCCCAGGAATATTAAACGCAGCTGTATCTGAAACATACAAAAGGCTTTCGTCTGGACTGAAAGCCAACCCATTCGGGCGCACCATGTCTGTTACTACAGGATAAATCTCACCTGTTGCAGGGTCAAAGCGATAGACGTAACTTCCGGGTTGTTCTTGTTCGCCCCCGTAACCTTGGTTTGGCTCGGTAATCCCATAAGGCGGATCGGTGAACCAAATTGTACCGTCACTTTTGACTACTAAATCATTTGGACTGTTCAGGCGTTTGTTGTCGTAGCGATCGACTAAAACCTTCCATTCACCATTGTCTTCGCGTCGAATGATAGCACGCAAACCAGAGGAACAGGCAACCAGACGACCCTCTAAGTCGCGGTAATTACCGCTTTGGTAATCAGATGGATCTCGTAGGACAGTCACATTGTCAGTGGCACTCCACCGCAACAGGCGGTTGCCGTGAGCATCGCTCCACACAACGCTATCATCTTCATGGAAGTAAACAGGCCCCTCGCTATGGACTGCACCGTTGGCTAGCTCCTGGAGTAAAGCACCGGGGCGTACAATAGCAAGGAGGCGATCGTCATAAATCTCAATGGCTTCAGGCATAGAAATCTCCTGTTATTTAACTTGGCTACTGACGATAAATAGCAGGTTTAAATTAATACTAAAATACTATAGATGTATATTTAATATCGTGTAACCAACTGAGTACGCCACGGCGGAAATAGAGCAACCATTTAAAACCCCTAAAAAATTGATTCCATAATACTTTTGACTTCCGGCTTGCGGTACTGAGTGTAAAGTTTCTAGCTGTTTTCATCAGTTACTAAATACAATATTAAAGTTAATTATTATAAAGCTAATTCTTACTTTATTGATTTCTATTAACATTGAACCATAGATACAGCACTTCCTGCTGCTATGAGGTACAGATACTTGGGATGCTATTAGTAGTCTCTCAAGCTAGTAATGAAAAGTTTGTAGTAAGCACTTTAGTGCTTAGAAAATAAGGACTGAAGTCCTTACTACGAACTTTCTTACCTATTAATTTAAACTTGACAGACTATTAGCACAGATCAACGATAATTCGATCGATTAGTGTACCTCATAACTTCGGGAAGTGCTGTATAGATTGCACCAAAAGACTATTTTTATTCAAAATAAAGTTATTCATTTTTAAAATTAAATATTTTTTAACACATCAAATTAATAGCTTCATCAAAAATGCCAAGCAAAATTTATTTCCTATTTTTGTAAAGAGATTACATAGCTAATTCATACAATAGAAATAAAAAATGAAATTAAAATGAAATATTAACCTGTCTTTAGGCATAAATAAATATTAATCCATTAGAGAGAAGCAATATTGTAATTAAAGCTTTAGTCTAAGCATAAGAATCTGTCTTTAGAGCTATTTAAATTTTGATAAAATTTATAAATTAACTTAAAATATTGCCAAATTACTTGACGGCATCAAAGAAATTAAACCGTAATTAATATGAAATTACTAATTATCAATTATGACTAGCATCACAGAACATTACGACATCATTATTATTGGTACAGGAGCCGGTGGAGGTACATTAACTCACCGTCTTGCACCCACAGGTAAAAAAATTCTAGTGCTAGAAAGAGGCGACTTTTTACCGAGAGAGAAAGCTAACTGGAATCCAGAGGAAGTCTATCAAAAACATCGTTACCATACTGATGAGCAGTGGTATAACAGGGAAGGTAAAGCGTTTAAGCCTCAGACAGGCTACTGGGTTGGTGGCAATACCAAACTCTACGGTGCAGCCCTAATTCGATTCCGGGAGCGAGATTTTGAAAGGGTAATTTATAAAGAAGGAATTTCTCCAGAATGGCCTTTGAAGTATCAAGACTTTGAGCCATACTACACCCAAGCAGAAAAGCTATATGACGTGCATGGACAGGAAGGAGAAGACCCTACCGAACCACCTCGTAGCGAACCATATCCTTATCCGCCAGTGAGTCATGAGCCAGATATGCAGTCTCTTGCTGATGGCATTCGGGAACTGGGTTACTACCCATTTCATTTACCATTGGGATTAAAGCTTAATGAAAGCGATCGCACCAAGAGTCCCTGCATTCGCTGCGATACTTTTGACGGATACCCCTGTCTAGTACAAGCAAAAGCCGATGCTGATGTCAACGCCATTCGTCCGGCTCGTGAAAAGTATGCCAATGTTACTCTCTTAACTAATACCAAAGTCTTGCGGCTGCATACCAGTGAGTCGGGGCGAGAAGTGACAAAGGTAGAAACTGAAATTGGAGGAGAGCAACATTGGTTCACAAGCGATATTGTGGTTGTTGCCTGTGGTTCTGTCAACTCAGCTGCTTTGCTGTTGCGCTCTGCTAATGACAAACATCCCAACGGATTAGCAAATAGTTCCGATCAAGTGGGGCGGAATTTCATGAAACAACTGGAAACAGCCATAGTTTCCATACATCTAGAAGTGAATCACGCCAACTTTCAAAAAACCATCGCTGTCAACGATTTTTACTGGGGAGAGCCAGATTTTCCTTATCCGATGGGCATGGTGCAGAATACAGGTAATGTCCTAGCTGATATGATTCCCGGAGAAGCACCACCACTGATGGCTCCATTTGTCAAGCTGATTCCTCATTTTGAGCGCCATTTGCTGGCCGAGCGATCGGTGGGCTGGTGGTTGCAAACAGAGGATTTACCAGATCCAAATAATCGGATTCGGGTGGTGGGCGATAAGATTCATGTTGACTATACACTGAACAATATCGAAGCAAGCGATCGCTTAATTCATCGCTGGACATCTGTACTCAAATCAATTCCGCATTCAGCGAAACACGTCCTGCCATTTAGCATTTATCCGCGCACTCATATACCAGAACAAGCAGTTGCTCATCAATGCGGTAGTTGTCGATTTGGCACAGATCCCAAAACCTCAGTCCTTGACATCAATTGCCGTACTCATGATGTCGATAATCTCTATGTGGTAGATAGTAGCTTCTTTCCGTCAAATTCCGGTGCTAACCCTACACTCACGATTATGGCAAATGCGTTGCGTGTTGGCGCTCATCTAGCTGAACGTTTGAAGTAGAAAGTTTATTATTTCTAGGATGGACAAATTTATGAACGATCGACAGACTGATTTAGAAACGCAAAATCAAAACTCTCCAGAATCATCCTCTAATACTCATCCTATTACGACGGGATTGGGAGTTGTAGGAGGCGGGATTGCTGGAGCCGCACTAGGCCGCTCAATTGGTGGTAAAGTTGGTGCTGCAATTGGTGGAGTTGCGGGTGCGATCGCACTTGGAGTTGCAGCCAATGAACTGGTAGGATACACCGAGCAATTGATTGAAGAACTCCAACCAACAGTAGGCTTAGGATTAGGAGCCGATCATAAACCCGTTGAACTACCCTCTCACTATTCTTGGGAAGAATTACAAGCACTATCAAAACCTCAAGGTGAAAAAATGCAAGCTACCTAAGCCAAAAATTTTAATTACGAATTACGAATTACGAATTAATCATGTTTCCACTTTGGTTAAAAGCGGGTTTTTGGGATTTATTGCTGCTTTTGTCTTGAGTAAACTCGCTTGAAATTCCAACTTCAACTGTCTCTTGTAAATTGTGTGGGGAAACTAATTGCAGTCATCGTGGCATTTATAGCAACGGATAGGAGGCTTAGTACACGTAGCGAAAACACCGAAATAAACTCTGCGTTACTTTGCGCTCAACTCTGCGCCCCTTTGCGTTTTAATAAACTTGTCCTAACACCTTTGGCGACTGCTATAACTCCTTATTCAACTTTCAACTCAATCACTTGTGGTTCACACACTCTAGGAATAATACTGACTTGTCCACAAAATTTCATTTTTGTATGGATTTCAAAACTATGCAGACATCAGTCTTAAGTAGAATCCAAATTTCATAATTATTTCACTTTTTTGTGAAAGCGTATTTAAATAAGGCTTTTAGCACTGGGTTGACTATGCGGCTGATATTAGTTGAGGATGAAGCAGATTTAGGTGCAGCAATAAAACAAGTCCTGAGCCATGAGGCGTATATAGTTGACTGGTTTCTAGATGGTACTCAGGCATGGCAATATTTAGAAACTGGCTGGACTGAGTACACACTTGCGATTTTTGATTGGATGCTGCCTGGAGTATCGGGGATAGAGTTGTGTAAATGGTTGCGCGATCGCCAATTAACTCTACCTGTATTAATGCTAACGGCTAAAGACCGAATGGAAGAAAAGATTATCGGTTTAGATAGCGGTGCAGATGATTATTTAATTAAACCCTTTGATATGGCAGAGCTGCTGGCAAGATTGCGGGCATTACAACGGCGATCCTCTTACGTAGGAACAACGCTGACACCTCAAGTCCAACCCCGACGCTTACAAGTAGGTTGCCTGACGCTCAATTACAGCACTCATCAACTTACTCGTCAGTATGGTCACGGTGAAAATCAAGTATTCTCTTTAACTGTCAAGGAATTTCAATTGTTGGAATATTTCATGAGACATCCTAACCAAATTGTCAGCCGCGACCAAATTATTAATCAGCTTTGGGAAATTGGTGCAGAACCAGTTAGCAATGTCGTAGCAGCGCAAATTCGCTTATTGAGACGCAAATTAGGAGAAGAAGAGAACGAATCTTTAATTGAAACTGTTTATGGTGTGGGCTATCGTCTCAATATTCCGGCTGCGGAAATAAGCAGATGATTTCTGCTAAGACAGCGACACTTTCACCAAGGTTATAAAAATATGGAACGCAATCCCATCTTTCACCAGACTCGGTTGCGCCTAGCAGCTTGGTATACCCTCGTCATGGGCGGTATTTTAGGGCTATCTAGTTTGGGGGTTTATAGTGTGGTTGCCCATGTCTACTATGAAACTATAGACCAGGGATTGCAATCAGTCGCAAATGCACTCCATAAAAGTATTGAACCAGCTTGGCAGCAACCCGGACAATTACAACGCCTGAATAAAGAATTTTCTTTAGAATTATGTGTGGCTCAGACAAATTGTTTGCCTAAAACAACAGCTATTAAAAAATCAATAACAGAGGCGGCGAATCCAGTTAATTACTATATCCGCTTATTGGATCGCTCAGGAAAACTTTTTGCTAGTGGAGGCATAGAATTTGACAATTTTCCAATTACCTCAGCATTAGAGCATTGGCAAATATTAACAGATGACTCTGGCACTCGATACCGCGAAATCACTTTACCTTTGTATACTCAAAACCAGGTTTCGGGTTATCTACAAGTGGCGCGTAGTATCACTGATTTAGACCAACATCTGGTTTATTTAAGATTAGCTTTGGTATTAGGATTGCCAATTTCGATGATTTTCGTTGGTTTATCTAGTTGGTGGTTGGCAGGAAGAGCAATGCAACCTGTATATCTTTCCTACCAACAAATGCAACAATTTACTGCTGATGCTGCCCATGAGTTTCGCACACCTTTAGCAGCCATGTATTCTACTATTGAAGCTGCTATAAAGTTACAGCAAGAACCAAAATCCAATGGGGGCATTTTAGATGTACTCAAACGCCAAAATCGGCGCTTATCACAATTAGTTGGAGATTTGCTGTTATTAACGAGGATAGATCAAAAACAACTAACAGGAGAATATCAGCCTTGCTGTTTGAATGATTTAATTAGCGACTTAATTGAGGAATTAGCATTTTTGGCAGTAGAAACTAAAGTAAATCTCTCTAAACAGGTGCAAGTCTCAGAAAAACTGTATGTGACAGGAAATGAAGAACAGCTTTATCGCTTAATTTCCAACTTAATTGCCAATGCAATTCAAGCTACATCTAGCGGTGGAAAAGTCACGGTTTTTTTAGAAAAGAGTGAACTTTACGCCATGATTAAAGTTGAAGATACAGGAATTGGTATTGCTGTTGAACATCAACAGCGAATTTTCGATCGTTTCTACCGAGTAGATCGCAACCGCTCTCGCACCTCTGGCGGTTCGGGTTTGGGATTAGCCATAGCTCAAGCGATCGCCAGAGCGCATAAAGGCAATATTCACGTTCAAAGTCAACCTGGGCTAGGTAGTACATTTACAGTTCGACTTCCTCTTTCATCGTGATTTCTGGAAATAAATGTTGCTATTTAGTGCATTATTTATCTTGATAACGATATTCTATGCTAAGTAAGTTGGTGGGAATAAACCAAATTATACAGCAGAATTCAGAATTAAGGAGTCAGAATTCAGGAGTAAAACAGGCTTTGTACCTGGCTTTGAGACTTAGTTTGTGTACTTCACTAACTTGAAATCCGCTGTATTACAAAACATAAATATGCTTAAAACCCTTACCAATGACTAATGACTAATGACTAATGACTAATGACTAATGACTAATGACTAATGACTAATGACTAATGACTAATGACTAATGACTAATGACAGTTAGCTTTAATTACACCGACTTACTTAAAGCTTTTGTTTAAAATCCAGAAGCTAAAACCATTTGATTTGGAGGAGTTTTGATAAATAATATTCGCGATCGCTTTAGGGGTTTTAAGCGCAAAAGGGTTGAACCATCACAACTCAAACAGTTGGTACATGAATTGCTGGAAGAGTCTAGTCTCGACGCAACATATTTGATTTTGATTATTGGCTCATGTGCGATCGCCACATTTGGTCTACTTGCCAATAGCACTGCTGTAATTATCGGCGCAATGATTATCGCACCTCTAATGTTGCCAATTCGAGGTTTAGCCTTTGGTGCATTAATTGGAAATATTAACCTATTTCGTAAAGGCGTAATAGCAGTATTCTTAGGCACATTACTAGCACTTTTAATTTCTTGCAGTATCGGTTGGATCGTTAATCTACCTAGTTTCGGCAGTGAAGTGCTATCTCGCTCCAAACCTAATCTGCTTGATTTGGGTATTGCAGTCGCAGCAGGGTATATCAGTGGCTACGCTAAGGTTAATTCAAAAATCTCTGCTAGTGTGGCAGGGACAGCAATAGCTGTTGCCCTTATGCCCCCAATTTGCGTTATCGGTTTAGGTCTAGCAAAATTTAACTTGTCACTCAGCTTAGGAGCGACTTTGCTCTACCTAACGAACCTTTTGGGTATTAGCCTTGCTTGTATGCTGACATTTTTATTCACCGGCTATTCTCCTGTCGATCGCGCCCAAAAAGCGCTGCTATGGGCATTGGCGTTAACAGGTGCTTTATTGATACCTTTAACTGTGAGCTTTACCCGATTAGTTAGACAAGCAGAACTCGAAACCCATTTGAGGAAGGCACTGCTGAACCGAACTGTAACTTTTCAACGTTTGGAACTACTGAAAACAGATACTAATTGGCTGAGTAATCCGCCTCAAGTTCGCTTGAGTGTTAGCGCACAAGAACCTGTAACATCAAAGCAAGTAAGTCTTTTAGAAGCGTTTCTTGAAAAAGAAACTGGGCAACGTTTTTCCCTAATTTTTGAAGTTAGTCAGGTGAAAGAAGTCAGAGCAGAAAAATCAGATTCTCCTCACAAATAAGATAGATATCGACCGAATTTAAGTATGCGTTATTCTAAACTCTTCTACAGACGTATAGCAATCCTAAATGAGAATTGCTGCTATACAGATATTATTGTACTGCAATCCGGGAAAATTCTCTGGAATTAAGGAAGCGATTACTAGAATTGGCGAATGAAAAAGTTTCCAAAAAATTAAAATCATTTGGAATTGAATTTGTTATGCAAGAGCCTAATATTTATGTGGAATCTCCAGTAACTATGTAGAATTGAAAAACGACACAGGATGAACACTGTATCCAAATCTTTGGGGAAATACTCTAGCATCGCCCAGATGCCAAACAATACTAACTTTGACAACTTGGTATAGTTAGATATCAAATATAAATTGGTTTGAGTATATTATGATGCGTCGTTCTCTACGTTTTTCCTTTTTCTACTTAGTGGTAATTCTGCTAGTGATTGGTTTGTGGTTGAGTCCGGGAATGGCACAAACTGGGTCAAAAGTTGCTGTAGTTGTGGATGGATACCAGATTTTTCAAGTCAGTGAGTCTGGTGAATTTAGCGCCAAAGAACGAGCTAACTTAATCAATTTACAACTAAAGGAGGCGGTAAAATCTGACAAAGCCATTCAGGTAAAAATTGAAGAACGTAACCAATTACCAACGATTTTATTGGGCGATCGCTATTTGCTAACTGTCACTAAAAATGATACTTTACCAGGCAGCAAACCTGATGAACAGGCTTCCCTTTGGGCTAAACAAATTCAGGAAGTATTACAACAATCTCAAGCAGAGCGAAGTTCGCAATATATTCGCAACACCTCCATATTGTCTGTAAGTATTTTGCTGGGAGCATTTGCTATCTCCTGGTTCCTTGGATTGCTCAGAAAAAGGATTTCAGGAATTGTACAGAGAAAATTAAATGATGCAAATGCAGAAGTTATAAATGCTGATTTACCCAAAGGATTAGCATTACTATTTGATTTAATCCTCTTCTTTATCCGTGCTGGTATCTGGGCAAGCACTATTATTTATATCACTAATTTATTTCCCTACACTCGTCAATGGAGCTATCAAATCACCTATATTTTAAATTCTAGTTTCACATCTCAATTTATTACTCTGGGCAACAATTCTTACTCTTTAATCAACCTGCTAATTCTAGTGAGTTTATTATTCGCCTTAATAATCTTTGCTGGAACCATGACTAATATCCTGCGCTCCCGTGTTTTAAGTGTTGCAGGTATTAACCGAGGCGCTCAAGAGGCGATCGCCATTTTAACGAAATACAGCTTGATTGTAGTTGGTAGCATAGTCTTGCTGCAAATTTGGGGACTCGACCTCAGTTCTGTGACAATTTTAGCTAGCGCCTTGGGTATTGGGATTGGCTTTGGCTTCCAGGATATTGCAAAAAATTTCGGTAGTGGTTTGATTTTAGTTTTGGAACGTCCAATTCAGGTAGGTGATTTTATCGAAGTAGGAGATTTGCATGGCACTGTCGAGCGTATCAGCGCCCGCAGTACGGAAATCAGAACTCTCGACCATATTTCCATCATCGTACCTAATTCACGTCTTTTAGAAACTGAAGTGATAAATTGGAGCCACCGTAATCCCGTTTCTCGCTTACATTTACCTGTTGGCGTGGCTTATAGCGCGGAACCTGATTTAGTCAAAGAAGCATTACTAGATGCAGCCAAAGACCATCCTAATGTTTTAAATACACCTCCTCCCCAAGTACTTTTTAAAGGTTTCGGTGATAGCGCTCTCAATTTTGAGTTGCTGGTGTGGACAGCAGAACCTCACAAACAGTTTTTAATTAAGAGTGATTTATATTTTTCCATCTATGAAGTTTTATGCAAGCGGCAAATAGAAATCCCCTTTCCTCAGCGTGACTTGCATTTGCGTTCTGGGACTTTGGGACTTTCTCCGCAAATAGAGAAGGCTTTACAGCGACTATCTGAAGAATCTGCTAAGGGATACAATGATACAGCAACTTGAGATCACACCTGCCAAAAAAATGGTAAACATTCAAAATGTAAAAAAAGAAGATTATTGACCGTTTTTTCATCCTATTTATAGATAGGAAAAACTAACTAAAGGTGGAGTTCAATATCAGGATATTTTTATATTCTTATTAAGATTGACTAATTAAGCAAGTAAGATCATGAATGCAGATATATCGGCACTCTGGGACAGAGTTCAGGGAATGATTAACGGATTCATTGTCCTACTGCCGAATATCGTGCTGGCATTGATTGTCTTTGCAATCTTCTTCGCGGTGGCTAGAGCGATTAAGAGAGTAGTTAAACGATTGACTCGCGATCGCCATCAAGCTCGGAATCTAGGACTAGTACTGGGACGCTTGGCGCAAGGTACAATACTGTTAATTGGGCTATTTGTTGCTTTGTCGATTGTAATACCGACATTTCGAGCCGGAGATTTGATACAACTACTGGGGATTAGCGGCGTAGCGATCGGCTTTGCCTTTCGTGACATCCTACAAAACTTCTTGGCTGGGATTCTGATTCTCTTGACAGAGCCGTTCCAAATCAATGACCAAATAGTTTTTAAAGATTTTGAAGGGACTGTAGAAAATATTGAGACACGAGCGACAACAATTAGAACTTACGATGGTCGTCGCATTGTCATTCCTAACTCAGAATTGTTCACTAATTCGGTAACTGTAAACACTGCCTTTGACAGTCGCCGACTACAGTATGATGTCGGTATTGGTTACGGCGATGATATAGACCGAGCCAAGGAGTTAATGCTGGAAGCATTGCATAGTGTGCCGGAAATACTGAAAGACCCTGCACCTGATGTGCTGCTCATGGAACTTGCCGAAAGTACCGTTAATATCCGCGTTCGTTGGTGGATTAACCCGCCACGACGTGCAGATGACCTCGCCTCACGGGACAAGGTGCTTTCTACAATTAAGAAAACGTTAGTTGAAAACGGCATCGATTTACCCTTTCCCACACAGCAAATTTTACTCCATGACCAGACAGAAGAGATAGATGGCGATCGCTCCCGTCAGCGTGAAGGTTGGCCATCTGGTAAAGGCAAAGTACCAAAACCCCGCAACATTGGTGATTCACTCAGGTTACTTGCTCAAGAGCGCTCCTCACAAGATGACAACGGTAAGGTAGATGCTCAAATCAACGAACAATGAGAAATGTCAAGATAAGCAATTTGTGGGATCAGCTCCACGCAATGCACTGGCAACTCTATTACCTCTGTGGTTCGATTAAAAAATAATTTTAAAACTCTTTAATTCATGCTAAATATTCTATTTAACTGGAATCCCTTAATGGTCTTAGATTCTACCACAAGTGAAGTTGTAATTGCAGAACAACTCAAGCAATTTCTACTAGTATTATCTGTATCATTGGGTGTAGCAACACTACCACAAATTTTTAGTTGGTTTCGCCGCATTCCTTATACACTCTTACTGGTCATAGTGGGATTAGGGTTAGCATTCGTAAATGTGCGATTGGTTAATCTCTCTCCTGAATTGATTCTGATGATTTTCTTACCACCACTGCTGTTTGAAGCTGCTTGGAATTTGAAATGGTCAGACTTAAAGCGGGATTTGTTACCTATTTGTTTATATGCAGTAGTAGGGGTAATAATTTCTATTGCTGGAGTGGCACTCGGTCTTCATCAATTCGCTGGACTTGAACTGAATATTGCTCTATTAGTTGGAGCTAGTCTATCAGCAACCGATCCGGTTTCGGTAACGGCTCTATTTCGGGAACTAGGAGCAAGCAAACGTCTAAGAACGCTGATGGAAGGAGAAAGTTTATTTAATGATGGTATGGCCGTTGTGGCTTTTGGCTTATTAGTTGCTTTGCCGTTAGGTACTGCCAAACTTGATTTACAGTCTGCTTTATTAGAATTTTTTCAAGTAGTAGGCATTGGTATCAGCATTGGAGGATTAATTGGGTTTGGTATTTCCTATCTAACACAACGTTTCGACTTACCATTAGTAGAACAATCTCTTACCCTGGTTTCTGCCTACAGCACTTACCTAATAACAGAATATTTGGGTGGTTCTGGAGTGATTGGAGTTGTCACCACAGCTTTAATTTTGGGCAACTTTGGCTCACGCATTGGCATGAACCCGCGCACACGGATCATTGTTACTGAATTTTGGGAATTTCTAGCTTTTTTTGTAAATTCGATTGTTTTTCTCTTAATTGGCGATCAAATTCGCTTTGCTGTCTTAGGAGATAACCTAAAAAGTATTGCAGTCACAATTGTGGCGATGATTGTGGCACGGGCAGTATCTATTTATGCTTTAAGTAATCTTAGCAACTGGTTAGCTAAATCCGAAATTCCTTTATCTGAACAAACTGTATTGACGTGGGGTGGGCTACGCGGCTCTGTCTCCATTGCTCTGGCTTTGAGTGTACCAGCCATACTCCCGCAAAGGGAAGAAATTATTGCCACTGTATTTGGAGTAGTTTTATTTACCCTGTTAGTACAGGGCTTAACCATCCAACCATTATTAGAAAAACTCCAACTTTTAGGTTCGCAACCGCTACGTCAACAATACACCGAAGCAATTGCCCGTCAAGTTGCTCTCCAAAGGGCGCTGGAATATTTAGAAACAGCACAAAACCGTCCGGGAATTGAGCCAGAGTTTTATCGCTACCAGAAGACGCTGCTTTCAGGAGAAATTACCTTTTTGCAAGAAGAAATTGACAAGTTACTTGATGAATACCCAAATTTGCAAGAATTTTCAACCGAAGAACTGCGAGGGGAATTGCTGGCAATTGAAGCTGATACATACGCTGAGTTTGTCCGCGCAGGTAAGTTAAATAAAGAACTGTCACCTTTTTTGCAAACAAACTATGACAGAGCAGATGGGAAGGAATAAGTCTATACTGCATGGTAAGCGATCGCCAATTAACAATATTTTGACAGTTTTAATCGTCTTCCACAGCCTCAAATCCTCTCCCCATTATTCAGCAATTCGGGATGGTAATCAAATTACCATTCCTGAAAATTACTTATCCAAAGACTACAAAGCACCGGGATTTCGCCTTTCCTCCCTCGACAGTCCATTAAATCCATCAAATGGCAAAGAATCTGCGGAAACTCAGCAATAATACTAAACTAAATCAATTGGTGGAGATATACCATGCGAATACTGACTTTATTAGCATTAGCGATCGCAATCGCAGCTGTGACTTTCGCACTGCAAAACTCAGCCCCGGTAGCAGTACAATTTTTAGTGTGGCGATCGCTAGACTTGTCAATGGCGCTAATACTTCTGCTTACCTTTAGTTTTGGCGTGTTATTTGGCTTCATCATCTCATTATTTTCAGCCATCAAAGGTATGAGAAAAAGGTCTGAACTCATGCGGAAAATCGAACAACAGACCGACGATATTGAAGACCTCAATCGTCAACTAACAGAAGCAAACAATCAACTTCAGGTGCTGCAATCTACACAACCACAACACTATTTACCTCAAGACGCATCGTCAAATTATTCTTCAGATGCCTATCTTGAATGATGTTTATTATCAAAACAAATTATCAGGGTTGGTTGCAATGGACTTTATAAATATAATTCAACACTGGCTAAAAGACCCAACAGTGGAAAAACTTATCCAAGTCTGCATAGCTATTTTAGTTATCACTCTCATCGTCCGCGCCTTAAGTAACTCTGTACCCCGCTACATTTAGGATAATGATACCCGCTATCACCTCCGCAAGACAATTAACTTCATTGGCTATGGGTTGATTTTTCTGTTTGCTGCAAGTATATTTAGCGACAACTTCCGCCAGTTAACAGTTATTTTCGGGGTTATTGGTGCTGGTGTCGCTTTTGCTTTGCAAGAGGTAATTGCCAGTTTTGCCGGCTGGGTTGCTATTTCTTTCGGTCAATTTTATAAGCCTGGAGACAGAGTTTTACTTGGAGGAATTAGGGGAGACGTGATAGATATCAGTATTCTCCGTACCACCATCATGGAGTGCGGTATCAGCCCTATCTTTGATAAAAACGTGATACTCAATATAGCAAATTAACTCAACTAAAGTGCAGATATGCACGGGGTGAGATGATGACAACTCCAACCCAAGAAGAAATTAGATTAGCAGAAGCCCAAAATCACATAGCCCATTGGCGCAGATGGGGGCCTTATTTAAGCGATCGCAACTTACACAAAATTGTAAACTCTTTAGGTTCTGTCTTCATTTGCTCCAGCCGTCAAAAATACCATCCGTTTAAAGGCTCCCAAGAACAACCACAGGTAATTGAACGCTCACTTTAGTACCTGTCACGGTGTCAGACTCAATGGATAATTCTCCACCATGAGCATTAATGATACGTTTGCTAATGGCAAGCCCCAACCCAGTACCGCTTGGTTTTGTGGAAAAGAACGGCTGCGTTAGCTTTGACAAAACCTTTGAAGGAATTGGCTCACCACCATTGCAGACATTAATGCAGATTTTATCAGGAGACGAACTATCCACTTCCCATTTAATCACATCTCCTGCTGAGACTGCCTCACAAGCATTGCGAACAATATTAATAAACACTTGTTTTAGCTTATCTTTATCTCCTAAGATTTTGACTCTAGGTAACGCCGGGATAAATTCGATTTGCCGTGAGAGCGCTTCTGGCATCTCGCACATTGGCATCAGTAATTCACAAATAAATTCATTCACATCCAATTCACACAGTTGCAACACCTGGGGTTTGGCATAAAGCAAAATTTCACTCAGCAGATTTTCTAGCCGACTAGCCTCACTAAGTGCCAACGATAATCGCTCAAGAGCCGCTTCAGTCAGAACAGTTTTCTTAAAATACTTCAATCCCATAATCATCGTTGTTAGTGGATTGCGAATTTCATGCACAATCATCGCCGCAAATTCACCAATAGCTGCCAGCCGTTCCTGTTCTAAAAGCTTGGCTTGGGCTGCTTGTAGTTCTGCGGTGCGTTTTTCTACCTCAGTCTCCAGAATATGATTAAATTGGCACTGCTGCTGGTAAAGATGGTAATGGTCGATGGCAGTAGCAGCACGTTCAGCGAACAATTCCACAATTTGGATTTCTTCTTTGGTAAATTCCCTTGCTTGCCGATGAAAAGAGCAAACAGTACCGAAGACTTGACCTTCGGTAGTTTGCAAGGGTATACCTAAATATGCAGGGTAACCTGGCGCAGGTTTACCATATTCTGGATTAGCCACAGCATCCTCAACAGCTAATGTGCGCCCAATTTGCATAACTGTAGCAATCAATCTACCATGCAGTGCATAAACACGAGGTGTATCTTCGGACATTTCCAGACTACTCGCTAGAATAGTTTCAAACCCTTCTTGGCAAAAGGTAACAACCGTCCAATCAACTGCAATCAGTTCGCTGACTCCACAAGCAATATTATGTAAATAGCTACCTATCTCACCAGTGCGATAGTTCAAAGAGGACAAACGTGCTATTATCTGCCGTTCCCTCTGCCAAGGCTGTTGCAACAACATTTCTTCATCATCGGCTTTGCTCATGGATGCTTGTTGCATGGTTTAGCAAAATAAGTTAAAAAATCAAATATTAAATATTGGATTTTCCAGGTGTTAACTCTGGATATCCTAATAATTTTGATGGGGAAATTTTACTAGATAAATGTGCTATTTATGCAGAAAAAGTATGAAATTTTACTTAAATAAATGTAAATTTATACAACAAATAGCAAGCAAACATCAGGCTATTCATTGACAACCTACCGTATCTTTTTTTACATTTAATCATCAGTGACCTAAAAATTTAAATTTTGCTGAGAAATCTGTAAGAAGTTTCTAAGGAAAATATCAGTTTTTTAGATATCAATCCTTATCTATTCATAATTCTTAGATGAATTATTTAAGCAATAATCAGTTTAAAGTTCAAGCCAAGAGCTATATTGCTGATTGAGGCATTGAGGATGAGGAATTGAAATCATGAAATTAAGACATTTATTAATACTGGGCTTGTCTTCTCTTGTCATGGTTGGCTGCGTCCCCGAAGTATCAAAGAACCAGGCTAATGAAAGTCCTATAGCTGTGAATGCCTCTGTTCCCGTGTCTTCAACTCAGGCGAAACCGTTAGCCAAGTCAGCACAATCTCCAAATTCAACTGCTATGAAGTCAGGCACATTTGTTTCTGGAGAACAAAAAACTCAAGGGAAAGTTAGTATTACCACTAAAGACGGCAAATCATTTCTAGAGCTTGATGACTCATTTAAGACTTCTGAATCAGGGCCAGATTTAGTAATAATTTTGCATCGTTCAGATAACGTGATTAATTCAACTAAGCCACCATCGTATCCTTTAACAAACGGAGATTATTTTATCATAGCTCCGTTGCAAAAATATAGTGGCGCTCAAACATATTCCATTCCTAAAAACATTAATTTAGCAGACTACAAATCCATTGCTATCTGGTGTCGCAAGTTTAATGCTACTTTTGGCGCTGCTAGTTTGAGTTAGTAAATATTAACCAACAACAGAAAAATCAATCACCAGCAGAAAGTTTATGAAACTAGAAGGAAAAGTTGCCCTAGTAACTGGGAGCAGTCAAGGAATTGGACAGGGAATTGTTCTCGGTCTAGCTCAAGCAGGGGCGAATGTGGTAATTAATTATCGTTCTCACCCAGAAGGAGCAGAGGATACTTTAGCAAAGGTGGAGGCGATTGGTGGTAATTGTCATATAGCTCAGTGTCCCAAATCTCATGGTTATACAGTTCAAGCAGATTTGGGTAGTGTCGATGAAGTACGCCAACTGATTGCAGAAAGTATTAACCATTTCGGCAAGCTAGATATTTTGGTAAACAATGCTGGCATTGAAAAACACGCACCATTTTGGAATGTTACAGAAGCAGATTACGGCGCTGTAATGAATGTCAATTTAAAAGGTGTTTTCTTTGTCACTCAAGCCTTTGTACAACACCTGATTGAAACTAAACGAACTGGAAAAATTATTAATATTAGTTCCGTGCATGAAGAACTGCCATTTCCCAATTTCACAGCTTACTGTGCTAGCAAAGGTGGAATGAAAATGCTCGCTCGTAACTTAGCTGTTGAGTTGGGTGCTTTGGGGATTACGATTAATAATGTTGCGCCAGGAGCAATAGAAACTCCGATTAATACTAAGCTGTTGAATGACCCAGAAAAGTTGGGTGCGCTATTAAAAAATATTCCGCTTGGTCGCTTGGGTCAACCACAAGATGTTGCTTCTTTAGTGAAATTTTTGGCTTCTGACGATGCTGACTACATTACAGGTAGCACCTTCTTTGTGGATGGTGGACTACTTTGGAACTATCAAGAACAGTAGGGAGAAAAACTATGTCAGATTCATCCTTATTTATTCCAGTTATCCTTGGTACTTCTCGTCAAGGTCGCCAGAGTGAACACGTTGCTAAATTTATTGTTGAGCAGGTTGCACTACGCGATCGCTTAGAAACCGAATTGATCGATATTAGAAATATAGCGATCGCTAATGATGATGCAGGTGAACCACTCAAAGACCCTGAATTTTCTGCAACAATGGAACGGGCAGATGGATTAATTATCGTTGCACCAGAGTATAACCACGGTTATCCAGGTTTACTCAAACACATACTTGACACCTGCCTCAAAGAATACATTCATAAAGCCGTTGGGCTGTGCGGCGTTTCCGCAGGCCCCTTTGGTGGTACAAGGGTAATCCAAAACCTTTTACCTGTGATGCGGGAGTTGGGGCTAATGACTATTTTCTACGACCTCAACTTTAGCAACGTTCAAAAACTATTTGATGAGTCGGGCAATTTGATTGACAAACCAACCTACATTCGTCGTATGGAAAAGTTTATGGACGAATTGGTTTGGATGTCAACTGTCCTAAAATATGGGCGACAAGAAGTCAGTCTGGAGAAAAAAGATAATATCCAAGTTAACACCCATGCCAGTAAACCCTGCCCGGAAATAGCTGCTCGGATGGGTGCAGATGCAATGGATACCGTCCTGCAAGTAAGTCGTAATGTCCAGACTGGTGAAGTGAAAGCTACCCCAGTTACTTAAATTCCAATTTTGCTTGACTCTAGAACACCGATTCAGTAATAAAAAACGAGACTGAGACATCCAATTTTTACGCCTTTTAAAACCAAATTTTCCTTGTTACAACCCAAAGAAACCGAGATTTTTCGTCATAACTCTGAATACTAGACTTCTTGCAAAAGTCCTTCTTTGCGTATCCTTCTCTGCGCCTCCGAGGTATGGTCTGGAAATTATTCCTCCACCTGCTGAATCTTCGCAGATATAGTCCAACATCACTAAAAGTATTAGACAGGAGACAACGATGCTAGAAAGTCTGGGAAGAATTAAGAATCCACTAGTCAGAAGTATAGCCGCAGCAGCTACAGTTGGTTCGGTAATTACCTTATCTGCTGCTGTTGTAATTGGAGTAACCAATGCCAAAGCTAAATCTGCCTATCAATTTGGTGTCTATTCCTCACTGTTTGGAACAGCTAGTGGTGCAGTATTTGGCTTAGTTTATACAAGCAAAGCAAGTGGAAACAAATCTACTCCAGACCTCAAAGCATCAGATAGTCATGTTTGGCAAGATTGGCGAAATTTTGTTGTTGTTCGTAAGGTGAAGGAGAGCGAAGAAATTACCTCTTTCTATTTACAACCTGAAGATAAAGGGGAAATTCCCAACTTTCAACCAGGCCAATTTTTAACCATCAAACTTGATATACCTGGACAGGATAAGCCTGTAATTCGTACTTACTCGCTTTCAGATTATCCTGAAAACTGTGAATACTATCGCCTCTCAATTAAGCGGGAACCTGCACCGAACGGATTAGATGTTATGCCCGGTATAGCATCTAATTTTATGCACGATCACATTCAGGAAGATTCAGTAATTCTAGCAAAACCACCAAACGGTAAATTTGTTTTAGATGTGCAGAAATCTATCCCCGCAGTGTTGATTAGCAATGGGGTGGGAGTTACGCCGATGATTAGTATGGCGAAAGCTTGTACTCTTCTTAATCCTACTCGTCCTATTTGGTTTGTACATGGTGCTAGAGATGGTAAATTCCATGCTTTTCGGGATGAAGTGAGGGAAATTTCTCGACAAAATCATAATCTGAATGTGCATTTTCGCTATAGTCGTCCTACACCTGAAGATAGAGGTAAATACCACAGTGTTGGTTATGTTGATGCTGCTCTGATTCAAGAGTTAGTAAGACAAGAAGCTGAGTATTTTCTGTGTGGTTCTACATCTTTTATGCAGTCCATAATGCAAGGGTTGAAGGAATCGGGAGTACCTGACAGTAGAGTATTTTTTGAATCTTTCGGTAAACCGATGAAAAGTCAGTCTGAGAAACAAACTGCGATCGCAACTGGAGATGAAAGATTTGCAGAAATTGTCTTTGCCAAATCTGGCAAAACTTTGACATGGCAACCTAGTGATGGCACTATCCTAGAATTTGCCGAAGCCAATGATATTAATCCACCTTTTAGTTGTCGTGTAGGTGTTTGCGGTACTTGTATGTGTAAAATCCGCGAAGGTGTAGTTGCTTACCAAGAAGAACCAACTGCAACAACTGATCAGGGTTCGGTGTTGATTTGTATTTCTCAACCTGGAACGTCAAAATTGGTGTTGGATATTTAATAAATTCCTCTAATAATCAAGTAATATCAAGCATATTATCTATCAGGCTTAATATCGGTACAAAATTTTATTAGAGGAGATATGAAATTGTGCAAGTTATCTCAGTCAACGTAGGACTTCCCCGTGAAGTGCTTTGGAAGGGCAAAACAGTTACAACTGGGATTTTTAAAGAACCAGTTGAGGGACGAGTGATGATGCGATGCCTTCTCTACGAGAGGCTTCGCCAACGGCGGGCGTAGCCATCGCTCAACTTAGATGGAGATAGACAAGCTGATTTGAGTGTCCACGGGGGGAAAGACAAGGCAGTTTATGCTTATCCATTCGAGCATTACGACTATTGGCGGCGCAAGTTACCTGACATGGATTTGCCTTGGGGAATGTTTGGTGAAAACCTTACTACAGTTGGGCTGTTAGAGGATGAGGTTAATATTGGCGTTCACGAAGTGTGCGCGATAGCGCTCTCGCTTCCGAATCGGTAGCGCAGAGGTAATGGTGACTCAACCTCGAATGCCTTGTTATAAACTGGGAGTCAAGTTTGGACGGGCTGATATAGTTAAACAGTTTTTAGATAGCCGCCTAACGGGGTTCTACTTTTCGGTGCTGCAAGAGGGTAAAGTCGGAAATGGTGATACTTTATCGTTAATCAGTCGAGACTAAAATAATGTTACTGTTGCTGACATTACCCGACTTTATGCACGGGAAACACACGACTTAGAACTGTTACACCGCGCCGTACAAGTTGAGGCGTTACCTACAGGTTGGCGAGACTACTTTCAGCAGCAAATCGAGAAGTTTAAAAGATGAATTTTATTAATGTTATAATTAGTAATAAAACGCTCTAATTATTTTATAAAAGCAATTTTCTCAGAGTTAATAAAACTTCCTATACTTTTATAACATAGATAACACACAAAGTAATAGCGTGATGCCCTACATTCAGCGCACGCTTCATCTCATCAGTGTCAGAAGACAAGGAACTATAATATTCAGGCTTTGGTACTAAATGCCGATGATGGTGAATGACTCTAAAGTAATCTGATGCGCGTTCTTGATCATTTTCTCGACCTTCAGGAAACGGGACTTTATTTTCTAATTCGTAATCACTCCAGTCAATTTGTAAGGTTGTTTCGATAGCAGGAACTTCACCATAAAATCGTCCCCAACCTCCATAGCCTGATGGCGGATGATTATATTGTTTAACATACTCCATGAATTGTTTTTCATCATCAACTAGCGCAATCTGGCATAATACAGACATAATTTCACCCGGTGAGTTTTACTTCAAAAAAATTATTACTTGCGTTTCACTCTCATTTAGTTCGGTTATACTACTTCGCTACTGCATTTAACTCTGCATTAAATATGCAGCAATCTCTCGATTGGCTATGCGTTGCATTTTAGTTTCTAAACTTTGTCTATCAATCGTTTCTATTGTGGCAAGTGAAGCACCTTTATCCTTCAACCATCTTTTAGCTGGTTCTGTAAAATATGACGTAGTTACGAAAAAGCCTTTATCAATTTTGTCTCCTGCTAAAGTTGCAACAAACTCCTTAACCTTTGGCTCTCCAACTGGATTAAGCTGTCTTTTAACTTGAACATAAGCAACTGTGGGAACACCGTCTATCTCTTGCCTTGCAATAATATCTTTACCTCCATCACGAGTTTTTTTCATCCTCTCAACAGTCCAACCTTCTTCAACAAAAATTGCAGATATAAAGTCTTCAAATTGATGGGGATCAAGTAAGTTTTCCATTAATATGTTTCTACGTAAAAAATAATTGCATAATAAACCAGGAGAAAGCTTCGTGATACCAACTCTTTTTTTCAGTTGTTTTGATAAACCAGCTTTTTCTTCAACCAATTTCCCTAGTTGGCAGTCAGCATTAAAAGGCAAAGTCCAAAGGAGCTTTCCCAGTGTTCTTGAATCAGCATTGGATGATTCCGTTATCTCTTGCTGTATATTTGCTGCTGTGTCACGAGTCCAATGATTTATTCGATAATTTTCTGTTCCATTTTCTGAGTATAAGTCAGAAGGATAAAACGCATAAGCTAGTTGCAAAATTTGAGTATTTTCTAAACATTTCTGCCATAGATTATGCAACATATCATCATATTTAAGCTTAATCATAGAATTAATCTCTGGAAAAAGCTTAAGCCACAAAAGTGCCATTTTTTCACGGTTACAGGGATTTTCTAAGTTCAGTAAATCACTTCTTCGCAGAAAACGTAGTACTTCTATGGGAATATTATCTTCATCCTCATCAAGAATACGTTTCTCATAGGGATGAAAGCCAAGCATTAAATCAAACCGATCAGAAATTTCTGGATCAACAGCAAACGAAGCAGTTATTTCTACGTATTTATGTTTTTCTTGATCGATGTGTGATGAAAACTTTACCATACTTTACTCAGGACAAAACAATTAGAGGCTTTGATATATGTAACTATGATAAGTGATGCTTATCTATGTAGACAGTATCTCATAGATAATATTCATTACAAGTACACTCTTATCAAAGTAAAACAGTTTAGATTACTAATAAAACTTAATATAAATTTTTCCTGAGTTTATCCTAGATTTTTATTTATCAATTCACCTAGCAAATTTTAATCAAAATATCAGCCCCATCTTTGATAAAAACGTGATACTCAATATAGCAAATTAACTCAACTAAAGTGCAGATATGCAGAGGGTGAGATGATGACAACTCCAACCCAAGAAGAAATCAGATTAGCAGAAGCCCAAAATCAGATAGCCCATTGGCGCAGATGGGGGCCATATTTAAGCGATCGCCAATGGGGAACAGTACGCGAGGACTACAGCCCCAACGGGACTGCATGGGACTATTTCACCCACGATCAAGCCCGTTCTCGCGCCTACCGTTGGGGTGAAGATGGAATTTTTGGGATTTCTGATAATCATCAGCGACTTTGTTTTGCGATCGCTCTTTGGAATGGTGAAGATTCTATTCTCAAAGAAAGAATTTTTGGCCTAACTGGTAGTGAAGGTAATCACGGTGAAGATGTTAAGGAATATTACTTTTATTTAGACAGCACTCCCACACATTCATATATGAAAGCGCTGTATAAATATCCTCATGCAGCCTTTCCCTACTCTCAATTAGTTGCAGAAAATCAACGCCGAAATCGTCAAGAGCCAGAATTTGAACTCCTAGATACAGGTGTATTTGATGACAATCGCTATTTTGATGTTTTTGTGGAGTATGCCAAGCATTCTGCTGAAGATATTCTCATTCAAATAACAATAGTCAACAGAGGTACAGAAGCTAAGACATTGCACCTGTTACCTACCCTCTGGTTTCGCAATACTTGGTGTTGGAATGGAGATGCAGATAAACCTACTTTAAAAGAGATTAAATCAGATAATAGCTTCAATATCATTGAAGCATCTCACCCAACTTTAGGAAACAGGTGGTTGTATTGTCAGGAAGCAACAGAGGTTATATTTACAGACAACGAGACAAATTATCAGCGATTATTTGGTTCTCTCAATACATCCGCTTATGTGAAAGATGGCATTAATGACTACATCGTAAATGGTCAAAAATCAGCAGTTAATCCCGATAAAATTGGGACAAAAGTATCTGCTGATTATGTGTTAACAGTTGGAACAGGTAAAACTAAAACTATTAAATTGCGGCTCAGTAATACACCCAATTTACTTGAGCCATTTGGTAATAAATTTGAGGCAATTTTTAGTAAGCGACAACAAGAAGCTGAGGAATTTTCTCAACGTATTACTCCATATCCTCTGAGTGAAGATATGCGAAATGTGCAGCGCCAAGCATTTGCTGGGATGCTGTGGAGTAAGCAATTTTATCACTATATTGTAGAGAATTGGTTGAAAGGCGATCACAACACACCAACACCCCCAGCAGAACGGCAAAATGGTAGAAATCAAGAATGGTTCCATCTCTACAATGAAGATATTCTCTCTATGCCTGATAAGTGGGAATATCCCTGGTTTGCGGCTTGGGATTTAGCATTTCATACCATTCCTTTGGCAATGATTGATCCAGATTTTGCAAAGTACCAATTGGATGTTCTCACACGGGAATGGTATATGCATCCTAATGGGCAAATCCCTGCTTATGAATGGGCATTTGGTGATGTTAATCCCCCTGTTCATGCTTGGGCAACTTGGCGCATTTATAAGATTGAGCAGAAGATTTACGGGCGAACAGACCGACAGTTTTTAGAACGGGTTTTTCAAAAGCTGATGCTCAATTTTACTTGGTGGGTGAATCGTAAGGATGCTGAGGGGAATAATGTCTTTCAAGGAGGATTTTTAGGATTAGATAATATTGGCGTATTTGACCGCAGTGCAGCCCTTCCTACAGGTGGACATATTGACCAATCTGATGGTACTAGTTGGATGGGTATGTACTGTTTAAATATGTTAGCGATCGCTCTAGAATTAGCCAAGAGTAATCCTGTTTATGAAGACATTGCCACCAAGTTCTTTGAGCATTTTCTTTACATAGCCGATGCGATGAATAAAATTGGCGAAATGGAAGCCAGTTTGTGGAATGAATCAGATGGATTTTACTACGATGTTCTACATTTACATGAACAGCAGATTACCTTAAAAGTCCGGTCAATGGTGGGATTAATCCCCCTATTTGCGATTGAAAGCATTGAACCAGAAACCTTAAAGATGCTTCCTGGCTTTAAGAAGCGGCTGGAATGGTTTATCCAAAACCGTCCTGACTTACGGCAAAATGTAGCTTGTATGGAAACAAAAGGAATTGGTGCGAGAAGATTATTAGCAATTGTTTCACGGGATAAATTAAGAAGTATTCTGCAAAAAATGCTCGATGAAAGTGAGTTTTTCAGTCCTTACGGTATTCGCGCAGTTTCCAGATTTCATGCCGAACATCCCTATACTTTTGATGTCAATGGTTCCCAATTTCGTGTAGATTATGAACCTGCTGAATCTAGCAGTGGTTTATTTGGTGGTAATTCTAACTGGCGCGGCCCTATTTGGTTTCCGGTGAATTTCTTACTAATTGAATCTCTGCAAAAATTCTATTATTACCTGGGCGATGATTTCAAGGTGGAATGTCCTACCGGCTCTGGTAAGATGATGACACTTTGGGAAATTGCATGTGAATTATCTCAAAGATTAACTAGAATTTTCTTGCAAAATTCCTCTGGTCAACGTCCTGTTTATGGTGGGATACAGAAGTTTCAAAATGACCCGCACTGGCAGAATTTAATCTTATTCCATGAGTATTTTCATGGTGATAATGGAGCCGGAATTGGCGCTAGTCATCAGACTGGATGGACAGGTTTAGTTGCTCAACTTATTCAGCAATTTGGTGAATATGAAGCACAACATCAGGAACCAAAAATTGAGCAGGATAAAAAGGCGATCGCTATAGCATAAATCCGCCTAAATCACTGCTTTCATAACAGGAGATCGGGCTATAAGTTTGCATATCGAGCTTTTCTATACCTCAACGAAGAGGCAGGGAGTAGAGGGAAATGACCCCAACCGAGAGCCGTAAAACAGAGCGGAACATAAGTCTGAGTGCCCCCACTTCTTACAAGTAGTTCTCGTACCCTACGGGATTGAGCGCAACAGGTGGGGTGGTCACTGAGCACAGCCTCTCCAAGAGTTGTGTCGAATCCCCTTTCTGTTCTGTCCCCCCTGCTCCCTTGCCTCTTTTTCAATCCAAAAATAAATTAAGGAGAGCAATAAATTGAGGATTCAACAAAAAGAAGATTCTCGCTTTCGCTGGATTAATTTACATTCGTCTCAGCTATCAATTCAGGAAGACACAGATATCATTCAAGGACTAAGCAATCAACCTAAAACCTTACCATGCCGTTACTTATACGATGACCAAGGCTCAGAACTATTTGAGCAAATTTGTGAACTGCCAGAATACTATCCAACTCGCACCGAGCAAGCAATTTTAGAAACATCTGCCCTAGAAATCTCCCAAATGACAGGTTTATGTACCTTGATAGAACTAGGTAGTGGTAGTTCTCGCAAAACTCGCTTGTTGTTAGATGCCTACAGTCAATTTCAACAAGAACTGCAATATTTCCCCATTGATGTTAGTGCCGGAATTCTTCAAACTACTGCTTTAAATTTGCTTCATCAGTACCCGAAATTAAAACTTTGCGGTTTGGCAGGAACTTACGAACAAGCGCTAGCACAGCTTCCACCTGCTGAATTTGAGAATCGAATGTTAATTTTTTTGGGGAGTACGCTAGGGAATTTAAATGAGCAAGAATGCAGTGATTTTCTCGCTCAAATTCAACGAGCATTAAAACCTGGAGAATTCTTTTTATTTGGGGTGGATTTGCAAAAACCAATAGAAATTATCGAGGCAGCTTATAATGATTCCCAATCTATAACAGCAGCTTTTAATTTAAATATTTTGCACCATCTCAATCGACGCTTTCAAGGTAATTTTGAAGTCAACCAATTTGAACATTGGGCTTTCTACAACCCAGTAGCTCACCAAATTGAAATGCATCTACAAAGTCTCAAAAATCAAACCGCAGTCCTAGAAGCTTTGGATTATCAGGTTTCTCTCCAGTCTGGGGAAACAGTTCGTACCGAAATATCCCGCAAGTTTCATCTACCAACTTTAGTTTCTGTTTTAGAGAATCATGCACTCCAGCCATTACAAATCTGGTCAGATCCTCAAGGTTGGTTTGGGTTAATATTATGCCAACGTCAGATTACAACTCATGAATATCTATAAGCAGAAAAATACTTCTGCCCAAAGTTTTTATCGCCGAGTTGGGTTTGAAGATTGCTATCTAATGACAAAATAGCTGAATAAACTCGGTTCTTCGTCTATTAAATAAAGGAGTTCACAACCTTATGTCAATTCATAACTTTACTCTCTCCCGCCAGTTATTACGCAACTTGTCCATCATTTCGCTGACTGTTGTACTCCTATACGGTGCATCTCGTGTGATACTTTCTGCTCCCGCCACTGATATCTCGAATGCTGCACCGCAGGGAAAGCAAGTAGCGGTTTTCGCTGGTGGCTGCTACTGGGGAATGGAAGCGGTTTTTGAGCATCTATTAGGTGTTTCTGATGTTGTTTCTGGCTTTTCTGGGGGTGATGCAAGAACCGCAGACTACACACTTGTCAGTGCTGGATTAACTAATCATGCTGAATCAGTGAAAATCACCTACGATCCATCGAAAATATCATATAATCAGCTTCTAAAAGTCTACTTTTTGGTAGCGCATGACCCAACAGAGTTAAATCGACAAGGCCCAGACTCAGGTAAGCAATATCGTTCGGCGATCTTTTTTGCTAACGATGAGCAGAAACAGGCTGCACAAAAATATATCGCTCAACTCAACAAATCGCAAATCTTCGACAAGCCGATTGTGACAGAATTAGATCCTTTGAAAGGTTTTTATCAGGCTGCGGCATACCATCAGAATTATATAGTGCATCATCCGAGCGATCGCTATGTTGTAATGAATGACTTGCCGAAGCTGGCTAAACTTCAAGTAAAGTTCCCTGATATGTATAGCAAGTAAGGGGATTTACAGCATTCGACTCTTAACATCCCCTTGAACCAGTGAAAGATTAGCCTATCCTGTAAGATGCTCGTCCATGCTTCTTTTGATATTGCTGATGATACTCTTCTGCTCTATAGAATTGTGATGCAGGTACAATCTCCGTCACAATTGGATTTTTGTGATAACGAGAACTATTTTCAAGCTGCTCCTTGGAGGCTCTTGCTAATAATTCCTGCTCTGGTGTGTGGAAAAATATCACTGACCGATATTGAGAACCAACATCTAGCTCCTGATGGTTTGATGCTGTGGGATTGTGCTTATTCCAAAACACATTTAGTAGTTCATCATAAGATACTATTACCGGATTGTATTCCACTTCCACTACCTCAGCATGTCCAGTTTTTCCTCTACAGACATCTTCGTAAGTTGGATTATCAAAGTGTCCGCCACTGTAACCAACTGCTGTAGAAGTTACTCCTTTTACTTGACGAAATGCTGCTTCAACTCCCCAGAAACAGCCTGCTCCAAATGTCGCTTTTTGTAGATTAGCGTTTTGCATATTTTTGATAACTATTTTGTGATAATTTTAAATGAAACTCATCAAATCAGACAGATACTTTATAAGGAAATATTTTCTAAATCCTGCCTGATTTATTTTAATTATTAGAATTACAGATTATCCTGATACGAGTATGATATAAAGCTGAATATTATCTAAGAATTGGAAAAAATAGTTAAATCTAAAATTAATATACTACTACAGTACGGCGTAAATAAAACACCCATTCCAAATCAATGAAAGGCTTGCAGTATCCGAATTACGAACTTGTACTGAGCGTAGCCGCCGTACCACTTCGTGGAAGCAAGTACACGTAGCGTATCGTAGAGAAGTATTACGAATTACGAATTACGCCAAGCGGTACTAGCTTTTGCTAACTATAGGAATATTTCTTAGAATACTCACTATTTCAATTGGGTCTAACCGTTTAGTATAATCTGCATCAACAAAAGCATAAACGATTTTTCCGTCTCGATCGACTACAAATGTAGCTGGAATAGGTAGTTCAAAAGACTCATCTCCATTGTATCTAGGTAACACATGACCCTTTGACTCTAATATAGGTCTTAGATACTCCGGGATTTGAAACACAATTCCAAATTGACGAGCAATCATATTGCTGCGATCGCTTAATACTTCATAAGTTAGTTCATGTTTTTCTACAGTTGATATAGTATGACGAGTAGTTTGAGGTGAAATAGCAATTATTGATGCTCCTAATGTTTTAATTGCAGGTAATGCTTGTTGGAGTCCTGCTAGTTCCAAGTTACAGAAAGGACACCAAGAACCTCGAAAAAAGGAAATAACTACAGGCCCACTAACTAGTAGTTTTTGTAATTCTACTGCTTGACCGAAAGCATTAAGTAGAATGAAATTAGGAATAATATCTCCTACCTTTAAAGTTTGGTCAATTATACCTGAAGAAATTAGCTCATTTTTGATAGACTCTGTAAAATTCATCGTAATTTTCCTGAAAGTTAACTTATACTTTTATGTACCTTTCTAGAGAAATACTGTTGCAGTGAATTTACTGAAATACTAAAAGTAGACCCTTGGATTTGCATTACTGGGATAATTGCTTTAGGTTCCAAGGCATGATTATCATCTACTATTCATGTTGTTTTTATACACGTTAAGCCATCAGTTCAATAAGGTGATTACCTACACCGACCGTAGGTCATCGCATCATCTCTTCAATGGGGACTAAAATTTGTCGCAATCAAGAAATTTGGGAAAGTCTGTACATTTCGGCCCAAAGTTATCTCAATCAGCACTTGGTGAAAATTGTCAATTCCGCCAAGCGTGAAGAATTAACGCTCACACAAGGCTAAAATCTCCACTAAATAATTACAGCCAGCAGATTTCAAGTCAGGTGAACTACACCAAGTGTTCTGCGGCGGGGACACCCGGTGCTTGAAAGCATAGAAGAAAGGCGCAGGCGAATTTATTCTCTACGAGACGCTGCGCGTTAAGCGTAGCTATGCCGCAGGCTTTACGCCGTCCCCATTCTTCAATTCCCATGCTTAAGTTAACGGTAGTTCAGCACCGGAGTCTTCCCCAAAAAGCCAATCGCCATCACTGTTTGAATTTACCTCGCCATCCACTTGAAGATTTAAAGAAGGCACCAACTGTTCAATTTGGCTTTCAAGCCGGGAGAGCGCCAGCGCCAAAGAAGCAAGTTGCTCCCTATCCTTCTTAATTTCATTTGAAATCCCCACCCGCAATTGATTTAACCGCTCCTGGAGGGTATGCACTTCTGTTTTGGTCGCAGAGGGAATACTCACTTTCTCTGACAAGGCGGCGATTTGAGCTTTCAAAGCTTCAATTTCAGCAGCAGTTGCACTATCTGCACTATTGGGACTCTCTTCTACAAGTGCATTTCTAATACAATCCAGCACAAACTCCTTAAAAGTTAAGCGCAAATCCTCAGCACGCTGCTTGGCCTGCTTCACCAACTCCCGGTCTTCTTCTGACAGAAGTTTTATATTTATCTGCGGATATTCCACCAGTCCCTCGCGCTTTTGTTGTGGAGAAGTGAGAAGTGAGAAGAGTAGGGGAAGTGGGGGAAGTAGGGGGAGGAAAATGATTAGTGCTTCATCAACCAAGATTGCGAATGATTAATCATATTGACTAATCCACTCAAAATCTGGTTATAGGTTCCGTAGAGTTCTCGACCAATCTCAACATTCAAATAACCACATTTAACACTAAACTCTATCCAAGTTTGGGTTTCGGCTGCTTCTGCCTGTCTACGACACGCTCCGCGAACACAATCATTCAATTTTGCGACGAAAGCTGCCTCATATCGACGCTTCCTCCATGCCTCAGCTAAATTCGCACACACAGAGCGAGATAGCGAAGCGTTAGCGACGTTAGGAGCGTCTGAGCGACGAATTTGATCGGTAAGCGAATACCTTTCCTCCACAGGAAACTTTTTCGATAATTCAAAAATTTGCATCGCCATATCAAATGCCATCTTATAAATTTCTAAATCTTGATGCTTTCTAACCAGTTCTTTAACCATTTGCTTCTCTGTCTAATATTTACTCACTCCCCCTACCTCCCCATCTCCCCCGACTTCCCCTACTCTTCTCACTACCATCATCGCATACGGGATATCCGCGTATATACGATATAGATGATTCTAGATGGGCAATTGGATCGTGTCTGGGAAACAACTATCATAAAGATACCGGGAATTGTCATTCTCGGCATCATAATCATCAGTGGGGGTTGGGGATTTATCTTATGGAAAATTTACCTGTATTAAGCGTGGAATCACTTGCTGTGGAGGTGGTGACTCTGCCGCTTGATGAAGCCCGGGTTGCGCTTGTGGATTATTATTTTCCCAACCGCCAGAGAATTAATTCGACGGAGCAGCTAATTGAGCTATGGGTGCATTCTGTCACTATTAAAAGTGACCAAACGCGACGGGCATATCGGCAAATTGGTTATGAGCTTGCTGATTATATGCAGTCGCGGTTTGGGATATCTGATTTGAGGATGGTAACGTTATTCCATCTACACGCAAATCTTGCTTGGCTGAAAGATGAAAAGCCAGTACGGGGACAGAAAAATACTTATGGAATTAGTAAAAATACTGCGGCTAAATACACGGCGGCGATTAAAAGTTTGTGGGAGTGGGGTACTAGAGCTTCTATTGGTTATTTTGCTATCGACTTGGGCAAGGACTTAAGTATCCAGTGGGACGATAAGCTCGCAGAGCGCATTCTGTCGGAACGCGAGATTGCTAAGTTGGAAAAAGCGGCGATTGAAGTAGATTTGCAACACAACACTAATAAGATGCATTGGTTGCTGTTGACTCTCGTCTTTTACAGTGGAGTGAGGGCGGGAGAAATTGCGCGGCAAACTTCTGATTATGGTAAGCGCATAGTTACGCCGGGGTTATTTTGGCGGCAGTTTCGGGAGGATGGAGATTGTCTGTTATTAACTGTGACGGGGAAACGAAATAAAACCAGAACCATTAGTCTCGATCCGGAGACGAGTGCGGTGCTACTGGATTACCGTGGCGATGCCAGCAATGATCAGCCGGTGTTTCCTAGTCCCAGTCGGCGGGATAGGGGTAAACCTCTAAGCGATCGCGGATTGCGGTTAATGATGGCGGAAATTTCTGCTTGTGCGGGAATTAAGTTCAGCGCCCACTTTCTGCGCCACACTCATGCGACGCTGGCTAAGAAAAATGGAGCTTCTGATTTTGACTTGCAAGCAGATTTGGGCCATGCTTCGCCGGCGACGACTGCAAAGTACATTCACCATGTCGGGCGTGTTGGGACTTCTCACGCACTGCGTAAAAAAAGCAAACATCGGTAAAGTGCGATTCGTTGTTTAGAGAATCACGGTAAACAGTCCGTACATATCTAAACCAGGACTTCTTAACACAAGTTAAGAAACTGAACTATCAGATTGATATAGGTGGAAGTCCTATCCGCGAGATTCTAGCGTGACTCCTTATCTGCCCACACTGACCAAGCTCAATTCTTGGAGGGTGAAGCTGGGAACAGGGCACAATCAGACAATTGTTAAGAATTGACACTGGTGCTAATGGGGAGTTCCTACGGTGAAATTGAACCTAGAAAAGTGACTTAATGTTGAGCGAGGCTTAACAACAAAACCCTCGACTTCATTAGAGATTAAACCCGCTGCTACTTTTACCATAAACAGCAAGAATCCAGGGTTTCTAATAGTCAAATTGGTTACACCTAACGGAACGTAATAATCATCTGAAGGAACGAATAAAAACGATTTAAGAGTCCTAAAAATGTCGATTTTAGGTAGGTAAGATGAGATACGGAACTCTCTTAGGTCGGGTAGGATACGGCGTAATTGCTGTAAGGTATTCAGAAAACACTTAATGGAGAAGAGCATGATTAGGCACAGTGAATACACTAGTGAATCTTGGAAGAATCTACCTTGGAAGAAATTCCGGAAAGATTTACTCCGCCTACAAAAGAGAGTGTTTAAAGCGGTTCAAGCAGGAAACAAGCGGAAAGCTCGGTTCCTTCAAAAGCTAATACTGAAATCCAAAGCGGCTAGATTTCTGTCAATTAGACTTGTATCTCAGCTAAACGCTGGAAAGAAAACAGCAGGTATTGATGGGGTCAAATCCCTAGATTTTGCAGGGCGTTTCGAGTTAGAAACTCTACTGAGAAAATCAGCAGGTGATTGGAAACATCAAGAACTTAGAGAGGTTCCTATCCCTAAAAAAGACGGAACCACTCGAATGCTAAAAATTCCAACTATCGCGGATAGGTGTTGGCAATGCCTCGCCAAATACGCTTTAGAACCAGCACACGAAGCAACTTTCCACGCTAGAAGTTATGGTTTCAGAACAGGACGCTCGGCACATGACGCCCAGAAGTACATTTTTGACAACCTAAGCTCCCATGCCAACGGAATAGATAAAAGGGTTATGGAACTCGATATCGAAAAATGTTTTGATAGAATTTCTCACTCCACCATAATGGAAAACCTTATTGCACCTAAGAATATCAAAATCGGTATCTTTAGATGTTTAAAAGCCGGAATCAACCCCGACTTTCCAGAACAGGGAACACCACAAGGGGGAGTAGTAAGTCCTCTATTAGCTAACATCGCTCTAAACGGAATTGAAAGTATCCACAGAGTTCATATAAACTCAAATAAAAGGCTTACTGACAAAACAGTTAAGAGTCAAATAGCACATCCATCCGTTCGGTACGCCGATGATATGGTAATTGTACTAAGACCTCTAGACGATGCTGAAGAGATACTAAGAAACATTGATGATTTCCTAGCTAAAAGAGGAATGAAAGTAAGCGCCAAGAAAACCAAGATAACCGCCGCGACAGATGGATTTGACTTTCTAGGTTGGCACTTCAAAGTGAGAAACGACGGAAGACTTTTAGTAACTCCCTCAGTGGATAACTTTAAGAAATTTCGGGAGAAAATCAAGAAAATCGTTAACTGCTCGAATTATGGTTCTAAGGTAAAAGCCGCGAAGCTAGCACCTATAGTAAGAGGCTGGAGAAATTACCACAGGTTCTGTGATATGTCTGGGGCAAGGTTCTCACTTTGGTTCATGAATGAACGAACCCGCTCGGTATTCAACAAGGAAACAAAGAACACCAAAGAGTCAAGCGTCAAGCTTACTCAAAAAGCGTTCCCAACCGTCCCTTATTCCGTCAACTCACACGTCATGGTATCAGGAAATAAATCCCCATTTGACAGTGAATTAGTCTACTGGAGTCAACGCAACAGTAAACTATACGATGGGATTACCTCCAAAACCTTACAAAAGCAGAACCATTCATGCGGTCATTGTGGAATGAAATTGACAAGTGATGAGCGAGTCCATCTACACCACATAGATGGTAATCATGATAACTGGAAAACTAAAAATCTTCTGGCAATCCATGAGTCCTGTCATGACTATTTACACATGAGCAAAAGGGTAACTCCCTAAGAATATCGGGAGCTGGATGCACGGAAACGGGCACGTCCAGTTCTAACTGAGAGGTGCGGGAGATAATACTCCCCATCGACTCAACCAAAGCAATCGCCACCGATTCATGGCGGGTACGCCATCGCGCTCATGCGCTCCAAAATGATAGTGTCAAGGTAGTTATCTTTTCGGGATGACGCGCTTATTCGGTTGCGTCCAGTCCCGGTTAACCTAGATAGTACCTAGACATGAGCCAAACAGGGAAAAACAAGAAACTGGCATCTTTTAACTGCGACCAAAAGATGTGGGAGCAGTTTATTGCCCGTTGTAAGTCGAAAGGGACGACGGCAACAGCCACGCTCACCCAATTTATCGAACTCTACCTAGATGATCTAGATAACCTTGATGCAATTGGTGGCGATAATTTAGATAAACGCTTGGACTCTAAGATTAAGGCAAGTGTTGAGGAGTACTTAGTCACTAGTAACAATATTAACCCCAGTCCTACGAATGAAACGATATTAGCTATTTGCTCACGACTTGATAAGCTGGAGTCACAGTTTTCAAGTGAATCTAGCAACGAAACTGGAGCAATCCATAATCTCGCCGATTTATCAGAAAAAATTGAGGGGATAACAGCCCGAATGACACAGTTTACTGAGGCGATTATTAAAATTCAAAATCATCTCAACAATCAACAAAAGCGGGGCAATAAATCGTACAACAACAATTCATCATTCATTGTGCATACTCCCCGAATGCAACCATTAAGCGAAGAAGGTTTAGCTTCAAGACTTGGTGTAAGTCAAGAAACTGTACGCGAACAGCGAATTAAGCTGCACCCACCGCTTTTTGTGGCATGGTGCAAGGGCAAGGATAAATCGGGTATGGGATGGGAATTTAACGAAAATACGGGGTTATATCATTCGGTAAGTTAGTATTTTTATTAATTTTAAATACGCCTACACACTTGTTGATTTTTGGCATAACACCAGTTTAATTTCTCTCACAAGTGCTATAATTTTCCTGCTCAAAAAAATAGCAGCTTTAAATATTAATATTATTGAAAGCGTAATAAATATTCTTTTGTACTTAGGAGATAGTTAGGCGATCGCTTTCTGCCTCACCACTTCTCAATCACTTTTAGTCCTGATTCTATTGTTGGTATAAAAGCTGTCTGTACTATACTCATCAAAGCTCTAAACAGGTTTCTGTGCCACAAATACTACCTTAAGAGTACTTAATCGATTAGAATTACCTCATGTTGTTGCTCTCTCAAGTATTTTCATGAGTACCAGCCGCTATCCCCAGAATTGGAAAGAAATCGCCACCTCTATCAAAGAATCTTTTGATTGGCGCTGTACTAGATGCAATCGCGTTTGCCTGCGTCCTGGACAAAAGCCACCAGAGCTAACTTTATCCCAGCGCCGAGTCTATACACTTCAGGTACACCACTTTAATTTTGATCCTTCTGACAATCGCTTAGAAAATCTTGCCCCGTTATGTAGTGGATGTCATCTTTACTACCATCGATTCCGACGAGGCAATATTTCTCCTGGTCAATTGTCATTGTTCAAATGAGTGATGCACGAACATTACAGAACCTTGATGAACGCACCCTGGCAGTACATGAAGTGCGACGGCGTACCCGCCCGCCAAGAATGCGATAAGCGAAGCTTAAGCCTTCGGCTATCGCAAATCTCTGCTTTGGGGACTTTGCCCAACTTATACTGTTACTTACAATATTATGGAAATCAGAATTTTAAAACTTATACTTAATATAAATTGTATATTTAACAACAAGCTACTGTTGGCGGTTGTTAGTTAACTGTCAATTAACAACTATTGATATATACCAATGCTTTCGCCAGTATTTCAAACGTGTCTTCCCAGAGAAGAAATTTTAGCCGGGGAACTCTCCCCCGAATTATTCGCCGCCAAGCTACGACTGGTTGTGGAAGGGAAAGCGCCGCAAGTCTACCAAGACCCCACAGCCTTTTTCGCCAATACATTTGCTACCGATGGTTTGAAAACCCTAATTTCTGAAGTGTTCGGGCGGTTGGTAGGGGAAGCTGTCGGTTCTCCTATTATTCGACTGGAAACCAGCTTTGGTGGTGGTAAAACCCACGATGAAATTGCTTTGTGGCATATTGCTAAACATGGACGAGAGATTTCTGGACTAGACCGTTTTGCAAATTTAAATTTAATTCCAGATCGACCCATTCAAGCAGCTGCGATCGCTTGCCAAGACCTCGATCCAGTTAACGGTGTTTACCATGCGGACACTGGCGTTACCACATATACCCTTTGGGGAGAAATTGCTTATCAAATTAATGGTGTAGCAGGTTATAGCTTGCTTAAAGGTTCTGACGAACAGCGAGTCAGTCCAGGCACAGTGGTTTTAGAAAGGATAATCCAAGGGCAACCCACAGTCATTATCATCGACGAAATTGCCTCATACCTGAGAAAAGCCAAGGCTACTCTAGTTGGTAACAGCAACTTAGCTGGACAGGTAGTTGCTTTTTTATTCGCTCTCATGGATTTAGCAGCATCTTGTAATAATTTAGTATTTGTTTACACGCTGGCTTCCTCCACTGACAGTTTTGGCGAAGAAACCACCGAAATCCGGGAAACCATTTCCGCTAGCGCTAGGCAAGAGCGGATCATTAAACCCAGCACTGATATTGAAATTTACAATATAGTTAAACAGAGGATGTTCAGCAGCATTGAAGCTAACGCTGCCAATAATGCTTCAAAAGAATATTTACAAACTTATAAAGCTAGTCGGATTAATTTACCAGATGGTTGCAAAGATGCACGCTATGCCGATAGTATCGAGCAGAGTTATCCCTTCCACCCGGAATTATTTAATCTCCTGACTAAAAAGATTGCCTCCATCCCAAACTTCCAACGCACCAGAGGCGCTTTGCGGTTATTTGCTGGAGTTATACGTTATCTGTGGCAAAATGCTGACGGTTCACAGTTAACTGTTGACGGTTCACGGTTGACGGTTAACCGGAAAAATACAGTCAACAATCAACAGTCAACAGTCAACAGTCAACAGTCAACAAATTGGATACCGCTAATTCATTCTCACCATATTCCTGTTGGTATTGAAGAAGAAATCACCAGTGATTTAACTGCCCGTTTGGAACGTCCTTTGATGCGGATTACGATCCAAGCAGACATTTACAACAAAGATGGTAGAGAGGCACACGCTCAGTTACAAGATGCAGAATGGAAAGCTGCTGGTAAACCTCCCTTTTCAACCTGGGTAGCTCGGACTATTTTTTTGCATTCCATCACTCAAGGTATATCGGCGGGGATTCGTCGCGCCGAATTAAATTTATCTTTGTTGACACCAGGGCTAGAAATTGGTTTTGTTGATACTGCCTTAGAAAGGTTGAGTGAAGTTGCTTGGTACTTGGAAAATGATCCAATGACAACTTTGGCTCGTTTCAAGGAAGAACCATCAATCAATAAAATTATTGCCGAAGAAAAAGCTCAAGTTGGAATTACCGAGGCAAAGGATGATTTACGAAGTCGCCGCGATGCCATTTTTGCTAATAGACTACTCACCTTAGTTATTGCACCGGAATCACCAGCAGATGTGGATGATGTGTCCGATAGTATTGCCTTGTGTTTAATTGACTTCAACGAGGCGACTATTTCTGTAACTACCGAAGGGCCACCGCCAATGGTGGAGAAAATTTTTAATGAAACAGGTGAGTCGGGTAAATTCCGTACTTTTAGAAATCGTTTGTTATTTTTAGTCGCCAACAGGCAAGAATTAGAACGAGCAATTGACAATGCTAGGGAGTTTCGGGCTATTCAAAATATTCTAAATTCTCCTAATCGCTTGCAAGATTTATCAGAAAATCAGCAGAAACAACTCAAAGATAAAAAAGGTTCTCTTGATTTAGGGGTAAGAGTATCTTTAACAAATGCCTACCGCCATTTATTTTACCCTGCTAATGACCCAGTAAAAGCTCCCAAGGGTTTGATGCACTATACCCTTCCCGCCCAAGATTCTAGCGATGTGAAGGGTAAAAATAATCAACAAGATGTCATCTTAAAAGCACTGAAAGATTGTCAAAAAATTCGTGCTGATGACGCACCATCCTACGCCCCTGCTTATATTTTGCAGAAGGTATGGCTGTCTGGGTTAAACCATTGGACAACTAAAGCATTAAAAGAAGCTTTCGCTAAAGACTTGAGTTTAAATATATTTGTCGATGCCGAAATCTCAAAGCTGCGAGATACCATCCGCCAGGGGTTGCAGACTGGTAGTTGGGATATGAAGGTGGGAGAAAAGCTGTTTATTAAAACCGATGACGGGAAGTTTACCCTACCTGACTCCATAGAATTTTCTGAACGGATGGAACTCTACCGCCGGGGAATTTTGGAACCACCGAAACCGCGAGAAATTGAACTGAATGCTCAAGTCTTGTCCAGTACAGAATCGGTAAAACCTGTGCGGATACGGTGGAAAGCATCGGGGGCTTTGGCGATTAAGCTGTATCAAGATGGGAATTTGGTTACAGGGGAGTTTCGCCCTAGTGATGAACATGAGACAGCGATCGCTAAAACCACAACTTTCAAAATTGTAGCTGACTACGGCAATGGCGAAGTAGAGGAGAGGGAAACCCCAGCAAGCATCTTAACCTACGGTACTGGTACACCCCGCACACCTAACGGTAGCGAAAAAATTGGCGATGACTGGAATGATTTATCTCTGTTTAAAGCTAAACCGGAAGAATTTGACTTGGAGGGAACACTCGATCGGGTGTTTAATGAATTAGGCGATCGCATTCAAGATCATCAAGTTCAGGGTATCCAGTCGTTGGAAATTTCCGTTGGGCAAGTAATGGACTACCGCAAGTTGATGACGGCTTTCCCTATGTTGATCAAGCTACCCTTGCAAATCGACCAAACCGCAACTATTACTGTTAATGAACAGTTTATCCGGTTAGAGTATCAAGGGCCAGTCAAAGGATTTCAGAGTTTTCAGGGGGCTGTTAACACTTTGCTAAGTAGCCCGGATGTAAAAGCTGACGTGTCCCTGAAGCTAGTATTTGAATTTTCATCTCCAGTGCAACCAAACGGCGCAGAAATCAGTACTATCAAAGGTGCCCTTAATCGTAACCCGGTTGAACGGCTGAACTTGATGGCTAAAGTGACTTACTAAAGATGCAAGAGTTTCAACTGCGAGTGGTTCCTACAGACAATAATAACTTTGCCCTTGAGTTGTACCAGTGTGCCTATAAAAAGGCTGGAGAAAAAAAGAGGGCAGCAGCCAAGTGCATTGGGCGACTAAAGGGCAATGCTTTAGTGCAGGCGAAACAGGCAATATATAATTGCTTGAAAGGTAACAATTACGACCCAAAAACCCTAAGTCATAGTCGCCAGTCACCTTACGTTCTTGATGAAGAGTCGGGAGTAAACTTAGCACTGTTGTTTCAAGTATTGCAGCCTCTCTCTAAACCAGAACGGATTGCTAATATTACTGCTGGGATTACAGCGATGAGTAATGAGGAGTCCCATTACTGGTTTTCTAAAGTGAGTAATGGGCGGCGGAGTGCTGCATTAAAGGCTATTCGAGTGTTGCTTGGTGATAGTTAAGTTCAAATAATTCTCTCTATGTCGGGTAGGGCAGGGGCATTTCTGCCCCTTTCCCCCCTAAGAACCGTGCTTACAAGTTTCCAAGTACACGGCTCAAGCAAGTCATTTGCTAACAGATTAGTACTTCTAGTTGAAAGGAGTGTTTC